>NZ_JAMPSW010000066.1:0-22967 GCF_028484855.1 Providencia sp. PROV033
AAGCTGATTCGCTATTTTGAAGTTTATGGGCAATTAAGCTAATGACTTTTTTCAATGTATCAGGTCGGCTGGTCGGTAGCACCAATGGTTTTGCTTTCGATATGGCAATACGTTGAACGGCATAATCAGCGGGAATACCAATATAGACAGGGCGTCTTTGTGATAGGGCGTGGGTAATTAAGCGATTCATTTCGCTAACACAATTTTCAGGCGTGAGTATTGCGTGAGCACAAGCGAAAGATTGAGCCGCTTTGTAAAATACGTCAAAGTCACCATCACCTAAAGTGTGATGCATAATGCGTTGATTTTTTTGAATATGGCTAGATGGCATGCCCACTAAATGAAAAATTGGTAATCTCTCTGCATACGCACCAGCAATGCCATTTAAGGCGCTAAGTTCTCCGACTGCGAACGTGCTGGCGAGGGCGGCAACCCCCTTTAAACGCGCATAACCATCTGCGGCATAGGCCGCATTAAGCTCGTTGCAGTTTCCTACCCAACGTAAGTTTGGATTAGCGCAAACAGCGTCATTAATTGGGAAAGCATAATCACCTGCAACGCCAAAAATGTCATTGATGCCTAAATCCTGTAATCGGGATAAAACATGCTCAATCACGGTTTGGGTCATGTAATCTCTCCATCTTGATATAAAAACAACCAATAATTATTGGTTTTGTTTTAATTTTCAGACAATTATTTAAATAGCATATATAGATAATAGTAGTAGGAATGCTAGATAAAGGCGTATTTTTTTTATTAGAAGGGTAATAAAAAGAGTGATTGAGATGAAAATTGGACGAAAAAGATGAAAAGAGGAGTAAAACAAGCATTCAAAAGAATAAATCTAAACTTTTGAATGCGATAGCGAATGAGTAATAATTAACGTTGGGCAGCAGTGACCATCACTTCAACGAGAACTTGTTCTCGTGCCATATTAGCTTCAACGGCGGCGCGAGCAGGGCTAAATTCAGCGGGCATCCATGCTTCCCAAACAGTATTGAAGTCAGCAAAATCGCGTTTCATATCTTTAATCCACACCTGTGCAGATAAAATACGTGTTTTGTCACTGTTACTGGCTGCAAGCAATGCATCAATTTTGTTTAATACGTCTTGGGTTTGCGTTGTAATATCTCCGGTTAAATCAGTAGGGACCTGTCCTGATAAGTAAACTAAGCCAGCATATTCAACGCTATCCGCTAAGCGGGGTTTTGGGTTATTCCGTTTAATTGGCATCAATTACCTCGTTAATCCTTCTAGTGAAATTGGAGAACTCTGCTGAGTAATGAGCTGAGTTAATATCTCTGCGCTACCCGCTGCTAATGTAAAACCTAAACTACCATGACCCACATTGAGCCATAAATTGCTGTGTGTTGTCTTGCCTAACATAGGGGGTCCCTTGGGTGTTGACGGACGTAAACCGCACCATGTTTCTGCTTCATCGATTTTAGGTAAATTCGGGAATGTTTTTTTAATAATGTTTTTTAATGCAGAAATTCTGTTTTCCCGTAATCCATATTTGTCATAGCCAATATCTACCATTGCCGCGATACGCAATTGATCATGCAGTTTGGCGTAAACAATTTTATTGCCGTAGTCGGTAACACTAATTTTAGGAACGATATGTGTCATGTGTGGATACTCCACACTGAGGCTGTAACCTTTTAAACCTAAAATGGGTACATCGATACCGAGTGGTTTTAATAGCTCTCGACTTCCGTTACCCGCACAAATCACAACATCATCGGCTTGAATGGTACCTTGAGATGTCTCTACACCAGTAATGGCATTGCCAAGCTTAATAAAGGATTTTACTGAATGCTCGAGGCATAATTTAAATTGTGGTTGTGTTGTTAAGTACGCCAGAATATTTTTGCAGAATAAATAACAATCTGCGGTTTCATCATTTGGTGCGTAGATAGCACCAACTAATTGTGATTGGATATTTTTCAATGCAGGTTCTAGTTGAACAATTTCTTGTGCACTGAGTACTTTTTGGAATTCTTTATCTACGGTTTCACTGGCTTTTTTAAAGCTAGATTGATCTCGATGGATAATTAATTTCCCTGATTTCTCCCAAGCAAAATCAGAAATATCGCCACTTGTTCGCCAAGTATTCATTACATTTTGGCTTAAGAGTGATAATCGTAATAAATGGGCGCCATTGATTTTATTGGTTGTGCGGTTGCAAGCTAATGTGAATTGAGTCATCCAAGCAAGCTGATGTAAGGTAAAATCGATTCTTAAATTTAATGGGGAATCACTTTTACCCATCCAGCGTAAAGCTTGTAAGGGAACGCCAGCATCCGCTAATGGTGAAACATAGCGATAACTTAATTGACCACCGTTAGCAAAACTTGTTTCCATGCCCACATCAGAATCGGATTCAATGAGTGTGACGGTTTGACCTGCTTTAATTAAAGCATATGCGGTACTTAATCCAATCACCCCTGCACCGATCACTACCACATGTTTAGTCATAATATTCCGCAACCAATAATAACTTAGGAGTTATCATTTAACGGCGAATAGTCAGACTAAACAATTGAGTTTTCATCACCAGAGTATAACTTTTGGTTAACTACTGCGTTGCGTTTTTTTAGTATTAGCGACAAGGTGTTTACATAATTTTGGGCGGCTTTGGTCAGTGGTCTGTCAGCACGATGGAAGACTGATACAGCGAGGTGTAAATGCTCTTTGAGTGGATAAATCATGGATTCAGGTAAGGTATGTTCCGCGGAAAAAATATCGGTAATACTGCAACCTAATCCTGCACGCACAAACTCTGCAGCCATATGATAAGTATGCACACTGATATTCGATTCCTCGAACTCATGTACCTGTTGTAGCAGTTGAGACAATGAGTCTGATCCTGGGTGGATCCAACGGTTTTGATCGATATCCATTAATGATACGGGGGAAGATATGGGTGGCTGACTGTCAACATATACGAGTGGAATGTCGGCGACGGGAAGGACAGTGATCCCGCCTTCGATCGCTAAATTAAACGCGATACCAATATCCAGATCTTGCTGGGTTAATAATTGTAAAATATCGGTAGTGTGATGCGTGCCAATAGTGAGTTTGATATTCGGATGTTTTTTAATAAAAAGGGCGGTGACTTCGGGAACTAAGTTAAGACCCAGACTTGGTAAGCACCCAATCGCTAATTTACCTTGTGGATTTCGTGATAAATTTTGTGCCAAAATTCTGAGTCTATCTAAATTCTGATAAACCTCCTTGGCTTCCTCAAATAATAAATTAGCTTCATCTGTTGGAATTAATTTCCCTCGAATCCGTTGAAATAAAACCAGTCCAAGCTGTTGTTCCGCATGTTTAAGGGCTTTACTCGCCGCAGGTTGGGAAATATGGAGAACTTCAGCGGCACGTGTCAGTGAGCCACAAGTCATAACAGCATAGAAAATATCAAGGTGCCTTAATTTCATTATTGGTAACCTAAGCAATATATTGCATTTTTTCTTATTTTACAGAAAAGCCGGGAAAGGATCCGATATCGGAGTCACTTACTCGAAAGGAAAAAAGGATTCAAAGCGAATAAAACGAGAAAATATCTAAAGTGACAATGCCAGCTCATATACATTTAGTTATGAACTGGCATACAGTATCGAGAATTAACCGATGGATGCACCTAATTCAATAAACAGCTTAATTACGATACTGTTGGTGATATCCACAAGAAATGCTCCTACCATTGGAACAACGAGGAAAGCTTTATGGGATGGGCTAAATGCGCGGGTAACAGTTTGCATGTTGGCAATCGCTGTTGGCGTTGCACCCATTCCAAATCCACAGTGACCTGCACTGATGACGACGGCATCATAGTCACTTCCCATCATTTTGAAGGTCACAAAGCAGGCAAATAGCACCATAACTACCGTTTGTACGGCAATGATGATTAATACCGGACCTGCCATACTCGCTAATTGACCAAATTTTAATGACATCAGGGCAATAGCAAGGAACAGTGAGAGTGCCACGCTACCTAATACATCAACAGTAGGTTCGAAAACTTCGTGCTTAAATACGTGAGTTAAGACGTTACGAATAATGATACCTACAAACAGACACCAGACGAATGTAGGGAGGTGCATTGGTGTATCTTTGGCTAATTCACTGATGTAACTACCGGCAACGATACAAATGATCAGCATTGAAATGGTTTCAATGATGTTGTTGGCGTTGATCTTTCTTTTCACTGACGGCTGCTCGAATGCTTCGAGAATTGTCTCTTTTTCTTGCTCTGTCGCTTTAGGAATAGTGACTTTTTTCAGTAAGTGACGAGCGACAGGTCCACCAATGAGTCCACCCAGTACAAGCCCCATTGTGGCACATGCCATAGCAAGCTCAACAGCACCTGTTACACCGTATTTATCGGCAAGGATCGGTCCCCAAGCACCTGCGTTACCATGACCACCGGTTAAGGTAACAGAGCCCGCTATCAAACCAATAAATGGACTTTCATTTAGCATGACAGCCATGCCCATACCGACCATGTTTTGAATCACAATTAAGATTGTTACAGCGAGAGTTAAAATAACGAGTGGTTTTCCACCTTTTATTAATCGGGAAAAGTCTGAGCTCAAACCAATTGATGAGAAAAAAGCAATCATTAATGTGCTTTGTAATGACGTATCGAATGAGAAGGTATAGCCAGCGGCTTTATCAACAATTAATAAAACAATCGCAACAATAAATCCGCCAACAACGGCATCCGGAATATGGTTTTTCTGTAGAAAAGGGCTGATTTTAACCACGATCATCCCAATAAGAAGCGCTAAGCACGCAAATAATAACGTATAACTGGCATCTAAGATCATTATTTTACCTCATATGAGTTTACCAGAGTGTTTACTTTTGCAATTTAACATTGGTGTTAAATTAAATTACTTTGCTTAACTTTTGTTTAACAATGAGTTTTGTTTGGGTTGCTATAACTTTTAGTTAATTAAATTGTTTAAAAAAAACGCATTTATTGATTGGTTTAATTTATTATCAGAATGTTATTCAATTATATAAACCGTTATGAATAATCTAATTAATTGATTTTAATTTAAATTTTAAATTTCCCCATCAGATGGGAAACTCATCGAGTTTTTGACGTGTTTCTAGGGCGTAGAAATGAGGCGTTGAGTGGGTTAATTGTTAGAAGTGTGATGAGTGGCATAAAGCCGTTATTTTGTTAATGTTTGTTAAGTCATTGCCATATGACTCACGTTTTAGATGCTTCTAGGGAAGGTTTCATTTACTTTTTCTTTATTAAAGAGCAGATGAAATGAATATAAATGCCAATATTCTTAGGTCTCTTTCGTGATTTATATGGATTAAATCTTAATAGGTGGTTTTTATTCCTATTTTATTTCTATCATCGAAACAAGATGTTATTTTAACCTATTGTATTATATTGAAGTTTAAAATTATTTGAGCGATTTAAAAGTGGAGAACCATCTCTGGTGTAAATGTTTTTCATTGAGGGATTCGTTATGATAGGAACTGATCCAGATATCTTAATTAGGGTATTTAAAATGAAGAAAACCATTCGCCAAGTTACTTTTGATTTATTACGTCAGTTGGACATTACCACTATTTTTGGGAACCCAGGCTCGACAGAAGAGACATTTTTAAAAGATTTTCCGAGTGATTTTCGTTATATCCAGACATTACATGAAGCTTCGGCGGTTGCTGCTGCGGATGGCTATGCCCAAGGTATGCGTAAAGTGGCGATGGTCAACTTACATACCTCCGCTGGGCTCAGTAATGGTATGAGTAACATCCTGACTGCCTACATGAATCGCACTCCACTGATTATTACTGCCGGAAACCAAACCCGTGAAATGTTATTAATGGAGCCGTGGTTAACCAATATTGAGCCTGAAACGCTACCCAAGCCTTGGGTCAAATGGAGTTATCAACCGGCTCGTGCAGAGGATGTACCTGCGGCATTTATGCGGGCGTATGCGATGGCTCTCCAGCCGCCAGCAGGACCTGTTTTCCTTTCCATTCCGCTGGATGATTGGGACAAGCCTGCGATTGCTCAAGAAGCCGTTGTACGCGAAGTTTCACAGCGGATTGGTTATGATCCCGCTCGCTTACAAGCCTTTGCGGATGCGCTTAGCTCGGCGAAAAATCCGGTACTGATCTATGGTTCTGCAATTGCTCGAGGTGAGGGTTGGGAGGCTGGAATCGCATTAGCTGAAAAGCTCAATATTCCTGTGTGGGCGGCTCCGGCTTCTGAACGTCCACCATTCCCTGAAACGCATCCTCTGTATGCCGGAGGACTGCCTTTTGCGATGGGTCCATTATCCGATAAGCTGAAAGGACACGACTTGGCGTTAATTATTGGTGCGCCGGTATTTCGTTATTATCCTTATGTGGCAGGAAGTTATCTTCCTGATGGCATGCGTTTATTGCATATTACTGACGATCCTATTGAGGTAGGAAGAGCGCCTGTTGGGGATAGTTTACTCAGTGATGCAGTATTGGCAATTGAAGGGTTAACACAGCGTGTGAAAGCGCGACCTGCGCCAAAAAATAGCGTGGAAAAGCAATCACATGGTATGGCTCCACACCCAGCCGCGCCGGAAGTAAAAGGTGATTCTACTGTTTTGAGTGCAGCACAGCTGTTTAAAGCGCTGAGAGAAGTTTCTCCGAAAGAGACGATTCTAGTTGAAGAGTCGCCTTCCAATCTTGGCGAACTCCATCGTGAATGGCCGATTGAATCGCCGGATTCTTTCTATACCTTTGCCAGCGGTTCGCTAGGGTGGAATTTACCTGCGAGCGTGGGAATTGCATTAGCGGAAAAAGACAGTGGACGCCATCGTCCGGTGATGTCAATTATAGGTGATGGTTCGATGCAATATTCTATTCAAGGGTTATGGAGCGCCGCTCAACACAATTTACCGATTGTATTTGTAATCCCGCGAAATAGCGAATATGCGATTTTAAAATCATTTGCCGTGTTAGAAGAAACGCCGGGGGTTCCGGGTCTGGATATTCCAAACTTAGACATTGTGGCGTTAGGTAAAGGTTATGGTTGTACCGCGTTAAAAGCCACAACGATTGATGAGGTAAAAGCGGCTTGCCGTGACGCATTTAACCGCCAAGGACCTACCGTGATTGAAGTGCCTATCCTGCCTCAAATTCCACCGTTGATTTAAAATAAGGTGAAGATTGAATCATAACCTTTAACGTGAAATCCCCTAATATTGAGAGAATTAGGGGATTTTTTTATTAAACTTAGTGCTTCACGAGGGTGGAGAAGTAATACACTAAGGGGACTGCGAGAATCCATAGGCTGATTGGAATTTCACGCCACTTGCCTGCTACGGCTTTAATTAAGATATAGAACAGTAGCCCGCCAGCAATACCTGTACCGAAACTGTTTGCGATGAGCGTAATCATCACCATCATGAGTACTGGTAGGCCGTCAGTAAAGTTACCTAAATCAACTTTGCGTAATCCGCTAAACATATTTAAGCCGATTAAGATTAACGCGGGTGCGGTTGCTTGCGCTGGGATCATTAAAGCAATTGGCGTAAACAGCAACATCAGAAGGAACATAAATACTGCCGCCAATGCGGTCATCCCTGTTTTTCCTCCCGCTTCAGCCGCGGCGGAAGATTCAATTAAAGCCGTTGCCGCAGGAATACCGACTAAAGGACCTAATGCCGCCGCAATGGAGTCCACAATAAAGGGTCGGTTGATATTCGGCATATTACCTTCTTTATCCAGTAATCCAGCCTCGCCACCCACCGCTAATGTCGTACCCATGGTGGAGAAAAATTCAGCTGCAAAAAAGACGAACAAGAACGGTAAGAACGCGATATTGAGTGCGCCGATTAAATCCACTTGTCCCAAAACAGGGGCAATTGAGTGGGGCACGCCGATAAAACTTTCTGGTAATTTAGTGACGCCGAAAGGAATCCCTAGCAAAGTAGCGAATAAAATTGCCCATAAAATCCCTCCCGGAATACGGCGAGATTGCAGTGCAATCGCGACAAAGAAACCAGCAAGTGCGACTAAGGCGCCCGGAGAGAGAAAGTCGCCAAGCATTAACGCATTCGTTTTTGGGTTAGCGAGGACTAAGCCTGCGTTACGAAAACCCAGTATCGCCACGAACAAGCCAATCGAGGCAGTTAAACCGAGCTTGATAGACTGTGGAACTGAACGGGTAACCACTTCACGTAAACCGAATTTGGTTAACAGGAAAAATAAAATCCCAGACCAACACGCGATACCTAAACCGATTTGCCAATCAATCCCTTCGCTGCCTGCGAGAGTGACCCCGACTAAAACGGAGCCGCCAATGCCGGGACCCACAATAAATGGTAGATTGCCATAAAATGCCATTAAGAGGCTGGCTAATACAAATACGATGATAGTGCCGGTGGTCGCCGCGCCTTTATCCATTCCGCCTGCGGCTAATAATCCCGGAATAACCACAAGTAAATAGGCTGCTGCAAGGAACCCAGTGATTCCAGCTAGGCATTCTGTTCTGATTGAACTACCCCGTTCACGCAGTGCAAAACGTCTTTCTAACCAACTCCCTGATGTTGGCTGATGACGAGAATTGTTAGCCATTAATTGGCGCTCCTATCATTATTTTTTATATGGTGAGTATGTTCATGACGTTCTAAGACGGCATTGACAATTTGGCGGGTGGTACCGCAAGTTAATCCTAAATCAGTTAAATGAGGACCTGCATTACATGCAAGGCAGGTGCCTTCAATCGCTTTGAACACGCGATACGGTGGTTCCCAATCGGCGATTTGGCTACTTAATTCTCTCAGTTGGCGAAATTGGGCAGCAAGCTCAGGCGCTGGTAATTCAGATAGCATGCCCGCAATTGGCATGGCGACATGGGCTAGGACTTTACCATCTTGGACTAATGCCATACCGCCGCCACTTTCAATCAGTAAGTTGGCTGCCATTGCCATATCGTTTGCATCCCGCCCGAGTATCACAAGGTTATGGGAATCATGAGAGTAGCTGGTGGCAATGGCGCCGCGTAATTCGCCCCATCCTTTTAACAAGGCAACTTGAGGTTTGGCATCATGGCGACCATGACGGTGTTGTACGCGGATTAAACTAAATTCGTCAGGGAGTTGTACTATGCCATCTTTCACCTGTACATCCACTTCCCCCCATTGGGTAAAGCGAGCACCACTAATATGGCGTAATCGCGCTGTGCCATTTCGTAAATCAGTGAGTTGAAGTTGGCAATCTTGTGCGGAGATTGGCGCTAAGTGCATGGTGTCGCGTGGTGGCAAAATCGTATTTTCGGGCGCGATTGAGCGGGTAAGTTGCCCATTTTCTGCCACTTTTTTACCGTCAACGTACACTTTCTGAGCGTTTAAAGTTTCCAGTGAATTTAACACAACTAAATTTGCTCGACGACCAGCGGCAATCAGACCAAGGTCATTGCGTTGCAAGCGAATGGCGCCATTGAGCGTCGCAAAGCGCAAGACATCTGTGGCTTGCAGTCCGTGTTCAATCAGCAAATTCAGTAGGGCTATCACGCCCCCTTTTTCAATCAACATATCCGGTGGTACATCATCGGTACACACGGTAATTTGTGATGATAGATGGGGAAGTGTTTGTAAGGCCGCGACAATTTCAGGTAATAAATAAGGGTGAGAACCTCGAATTTCGAGCGTCAGCCCTGCACGTAGTTTTTCGAGAGCATCTTCAGCAGAGGTGAGTTCGTGATCTGATGTTACGCCAGCGGCAAGGTAAGCTTGTAAATCAGCGCCTTTTAATCCACGCGCATGACCTTCAATGATTTTTCCTGAATTTAATCCGGCATCGAGGATTTCTTCCATGCGCTCACTGCCATGCAACACACCAAACATATCCATCACTTCTGCGACACCACGCACCTCTGGCCAACTGAGCATGGTAGACATTTCTTGTCCTGCAAAGTCTGCCCCTGACATTTCTAAGCCGGGTGTTGATGGTACCGAAGATGGTGCAGCAACCATGACATCCAGAGGCAGATTACGGCTAGCATCAATAGCATAACGTACCCCTTCCAGCCCAAGTACGTTCGCCAATTCATGGGGATCCCAAAATACTGCAGTGGTGCCTTGAGTGAGGACAATTTCAGCGTAGCGAGCTGGAGGAAGATGGGAGCTTTCTAAATGAACGTGAGTATCGATGAAGCCGGGAGAAATAAACTGCCCCGATAGGTCGTGAATTTCATGGCTATCCGTACGACTTCCCGTCGGATGGACACTCGCAATCAGCCCTTCAGTGATACCAATATCGGCAGGGCGAATTTCACCTGTGACCATATCGATGATATTGGCGTGGGTAAGCAAAAGGTCAAAGGGAATTTCCCCTTTTGCGGCCTGAACGGCACGACGTCGAGTTTGATTTGTTCGCTTCATAAAACACCATCTTCAAGATTTATGTCGCTACTTTATGAGTAAGGCAAACGTTTGCCAAGATGATAAAATTTATCAGATCATAAAGAGAGGTTATAATGCAGAGCATAATGATAAGAATAACTATCCATTTAAGTGAGGAAATCCAATGACTGAGCCATGGCAGCGTCTTCCTGCATTAACCTTAAAGCAGTTGCAATATTTTGTGACCCTCGCTCAGTTGCGCCATTTTACCGAAACAGCGAACCGTCTCGCCGTGAGCCAGCCTGCGCTGAGTAGCGCGTTACGGCAAATTGAAACCGTGATTGGCGGTAAATTAATTAACCGTACTGCAGCCTCTGTCACATTGACCGAATTGGGCGCGGCGATTTTACCTCATGCGGAGCGTATTTTAAGTGTGTCGCATCGTGGGTTTAGCGATATTCAGAAAATTATTGAAGAGGGGGGCGATGGCACATTACGTATTGGGCTGGTGCCTTCCGTGAGTTCGTTATTATTCCCGATGATTCCTGAGCAATTACAGCTATATTTTCCTAAGTTGAATGTGGAATTTTATGACCAAACGAATGACTCACTAGTGAATAAATTGGTCAATAACGAAATTGATTTTGGCATCGGGGTTTTGGATAGTTCAGTTCCTGAAGAATTAACGCTGTACCCACTTCAAGATGATCCGTTTGTGGCGGTGATCCATCGTGATGAATTTATTTCTGATAATGCATTTCACTTACCTTGGAAACTATTAAATAACCGTGATATTGCGATGTTTTCAAAAGGAAATATTCACCGATTGGTGACGGCAACGATTGAAAGTAATCGGCTCAATATCAACCCTCGTTATCAAGTCGACTATATAGAAACCTTATATGGTTTGGTCAGGTCGAAATTGGCAATTGGCATTCTGCCTCAGTTATATACCGTTCATTTACGGGATCCTGAGCTTAAAGTTTTACAATTACAACAACCAGCTCTGACGCGTTCGATTTCGCTAATGCGTAACAACCAAACATTGACGCCGATGATGGAATCGGTATTTCAGCTATTATTTAAAGTATTAAGACGCTCGCATACTCATAAGTATTAATTCGACAGCATAAATCTAAATATAATTTACCGTAATACATGATGATTGTTTGATTTATAACAAGTGAAGAGTGTTAAGCACTAATCGTAAAACTATTTTTATTCAAATGAATAAGATTATTGCCCTTGATTGTTTATTTTTTGGTCGCATATCTAGGTGGTCAATAAGATGTTGGGGGAATAAATGAACGCTATATTGAAAGTCAGCCTACTCACGACAGCCATGCTATTGGTGACAGCCTGTGGCGATCTGGACATTATGGGGAATAAAGGAAAGTTTTATTATAGCAATCCAACAGAAAAAACAATTTCATTTAAAGTTGATGGCAAAGAGTATCGCGTTGAACCTAACCAATTTGGTTCGGTTGCATTAGCGAGTGGTGAGCATACTCTGGAAGATGCACTCGGTCATACAACTACTTTTATGGTATTTGAGCACAACTCTGGCGGGATATTAAACCCGAATCACGGGGTATATTATACTTTTTCTGAAGTGTATACCGACCAACATGACTATAAGGGATATCAGCCCACCCAGTATGATGTCACTATTTATGGACATGAATTAACACTACCGATTAAAAGTAGCAATGCGACTGTCATTGATGGCAATTTATTTCGTTGCACTTATCCGATTGGAAAAGCTTTGCCGGGCGCGGTAAATAAGCAATACAAGCAAGAAGATATTAAATCGAAATGTTTTGATCAGTCTGAATTGATTGAATATTTCGCGAATGTGCACGACCAAAATTTAGTGCCTAACACCCCTCAAAATGAAGAAAATAATTCAATTAGCCAGCACTTAAGTTATCAAGTGCCGGAAGTCACGTTTAGTGACCCACAGGTGCAAACTGTCGCGAACGAGATTGTGGCATTAACGGAAACACTAAAACATGCTGATAAAGTCGATATTCATCAAGATTTGAATAAACAATATCACCAATTAACGGTTCAGCTTGTTGAAACGTTCACACAAAGCCCATCTAGTCAGATTGCGGCGGAATATATAAAGTTAAATAAGTTTATTAAACAGATTAATCAAATCCGAAATTACGGAGTGTGGGTGAGATAAGTATATTCCATTAAGTTTATGTGAGTGTTTTGATAATTAAGAATTTGCTTATAAATTAAACAGAGTAATCTTATGTGATATCCCGATGAAACAAGGAAACTAATCGATAGTTTCATTAGGATAATATGATAAGAGGCTCGGTGATGAATTTATTTAAAACGTCATTTTTTACTACGATATCCGCTATTTTTGTATTATTTTTTTCCAATGTTTCGAGCGCGACATCAGTTATTGAACCAATTAAAGATCCTGAAGTATTAGACTTGGTTTTTATTTTAGATAAAAGTGGTTCTATGTCGGGTTTTGAGTCTGACACAGTGGGTGGATATAACAGCGTACTGACTGAGAACAGAAATAAAGCGAATAAAACCTTTATCACGACAATTTTATTTAATAATAAAACGAGTTTACTACATAATAGAGAACCTATTGATAAAGTTAAAAATCTTACCTTGAATGATTATTCTGTCGGGGGAAATACCGCATTATTAGATGCGATTGGTGATAGCATTATTAAGATGCGTGAGAATAGAAAAATTACCAAGAACAATAATGTGTTGTTTGTGATTATTACCGATGGTGAAGAGAACAGCAGCACTAAATATAGTCAAGCTAAGATTAAATCGATGATTAAATCCGCTGAAGTTGAAGATAAATGGGACTTTATTTTCTTAGGCGCCAATATTGATGCAATTGCTGAGGCTGACAATATTGGTATCAAGCGTTCAAATGCGACTGGCTATGTTCAGGATGGCACGGGTTACGATAAAGCGTATAAAGCAGTGAATAAAGCCGTAGAAGCTAAACAGAGTGCTGCACCAATATCAGAGGAATGGAAACAGGAAGTTGAGCAAGACGCGAAGGATCGTAAAAAATAATAAGACAATCACTATTTTAGTTTATAGAAAAAAGCTAAAAGCCCCGAGCTGACTATCGGGGCTTTTTTTATGGCATTATTTTGTGGATTTCAATGCCGAAAATAATCCTTTGGCGAGCTGATCTTCAGCGGATTTAATTCCCGGTAAAACGAAATAGTATCCCCCGCCAAATGGCTTGATGTAACGCTCGAGAGGTTCACCATTTAAGCGTTTTTGGGTATCAATAAAGCCGGTTTTTAAATCTTTTTGATACGAAACAAAAATGAGCCCCATATCCAATGCGCCGTTATCGGTTAATCCTAAAGAATAACTGTAACTGCGGCGGCGTAATTTTGCAGTATGGCGACTTGGGTTTCTTGGCTCCGCACGACGCATATGAGAGTCAAATAGCACGCGATCGCCGTGAGGATCTTTCTCGAAAGCGGGATCATCCATCTCATGCTTCATACCCATTGGTGCGCCAGTTTCTTTATGGCGTCCAAAGTCATTTTCTTGATCTTCCAGTGGTGTTCTATCCCAGAATTCAAGATTGAAGCGAATAAGGCGAACGGCTTGGTAGGTACCGCCAATACACCATTGTGGCTCTTTGCTGTCTTCGGTGACCCAAATCAGTTCATTCATCAACGCATTATCATCTGAAGGCGCATTTCCGGTGCCATCTTTAAAACCGAATAAATTGATTGGGGTAGTGTGTCTGTCGATATCCCGTGACGGTAGGAAACCATCGATTTTCCATAGGGGGAACCAATAAGGCGAGGTATGGCGCAATACATCGCGTAGGGCATAAATCACGCTTTCTTGGCTATTCGCACAAATTTGTAGGACCACATCTCCACCACACCATTTGTCTTCTAGGCGGTCATTCGGGAAGCTGGTCATTTCCACCAATTGGCGTGGCTTTAGCTTCTCTAACCCAAAACGTGAGTCAAACAGGCTATCTCCCAAAGAAACGGTGATACTCAGAGAATCTGGCTGGATGAGCGTTCCTAAAATACCGGACTCCGCAGGAGGCATTTTATCATTCTGATTTGGCGAGGATTTTTGTACTTGCGTTAGAAAGGCAATGCGTTGAGTTAATAGATCAAACAGCGATTGCAGCTCATCAATGGATGTCGATGTAATATGAAACGCAATAAACGAGGCATGCTTTTGTTCAGGGGTAAGTACCCCAGCTTGATGAGAGCCTAAGTAATTGATGCTTTTATCATAAGTCAGTTGGCAATCGGCAATCGCCGCTTTAGCGCTGAGGGCGGGTGCGGCGAGAATTGCGCCACCCATGACTAATGTTTTCAGTGCATGGCGTCGAGAAATATTGGTCTGAGAAAAACGGGAAGAATCTAACTCGTTTTTTGGTTTAGCTTGCATAAACTTATGCCTTAATATTTATAGTAAACATCAACATCTAACTGAGCGCGCAATGTGGCGAGTAGCTCAGCTTGTTGCGTTAACAGAGAATAGAGTGTCATTTTGTCTTGTTGTTTTAGTTGGCTATAAGGTGCGTATTGCCCTTTAGCTAATTGATATGACTGCACTATTTTATTAATTTTCTGATCATTTTCTTTTATTTGATCAAGAGTTTTGGCTTCAACAAATGGGCTGATAACATCGATGATCACTTGAGAGCCTTTGGCATTCGCCGCCATATCGAAGAGATCTGTTTGGCTATAGATATTCTCTTTACCTGACAATTTGGTCTCAAGGATCATTTCGATAAAATCAGCAGAAGCTTGAACCAATTTAGGAATTTCAATGGTTTCGGTCAGTACACGTTTTTGCAGATCACGGCCTTTGAGTAATAGCTCATCAGAGGCGGGGAGCGCTGCTTTTAAATCTTGCTGAGAGAATAATAGATATTCAACAAGGTGGAACCCGACAAAGCGGTAATCTTTTTCTTTATCCAGAAAATAATCTGCACGAGAATTGATGGTACGGTCAGTATTGCCAAATAACACAATGATTGGGCGTACCGTTTCATAGTGCTGGTGAGCTTGGATATAGGCTGCTTTAGCCTGTGCCAGTTGACCTTTCTGTATACTTTGATTGAGTTTCTCTAACTGCTCGACCATTTCACTTAACTCCTTATTGACAAAGGTTAAGTATTCTTGAATGGCTGGTTGATATTTTTCGGGGGTGGGAATATCGCCTTTGGCAATAATGATATTATCCCCCGTTTGCACAGGGGAGCGCAGGGCTTTGCCGTGCGCAGTGGATACCATTAATGAGGCAAATATCATACTGATTGCTAATCTAGAGGTTTTACGCATTTTGTAAGTTCCGTTTAGCGGTATGGCGTTTGTTCCACATAAATAGTGCGATGATCACAATCCAGTAGATAACAAATGTGATGACACTTAACCAAATGGGCTGTGAGCGATACGCAAAGAATGATGAGATAAAGTTTCCTGCAACGCCAGAATCATCCAGTAATGCACTCGTATCCCATGCTGGATAGATTAAAAATTCAGGGATTGGATAATCAAATTCAATCATTAAGTTTGAAATTTCTTCGACACCCCTTAGCAGTAAAGATAGGGCGAGAAACAACAAAATCACGCCTGTGACTTTGAAGAAAATCTTCCATGAAATGATGCGGTTAGTTAATAAGAATGCGTATAACGTCATACCTGCAATGACAATACCAGCCGCCACTTCAAAGATAAATTCATTCGCGTTTGCTGACGTTAACGACATGATAAAGCTAGAGAGGAACACGACGATTTCGCTGCCTTCACGCGCAATGGCGATGGCAATAATCAGTGTTGCACCCCACCAACTGTGATGTTCGGCATTACGATTAATACCGGATTCCAGCTCTTTTTTCATCGAGCCGCCACTTTTATTCATCCAATAAACCATTTGGACAATCAATATGCAGGCGAGGATCTCCATGACTATCATGAAAATCGATTGACCGGTGTCATCAAGGACATTGAAGACACCGTAAATGAGTAATGCCAGTAAAATGGACATGGCAATACCTAACCCAACCCCGCCCCATAGGTACTTCATACCATTTCGAGCGTCTGGGTGGCGTTTGATCCACGCGTAGATGATACCGATGACTAATAGCGCTTCAAAACTTTCACGCCAAACTACAAAGAGAACTTGCCCCATGTTGGATCCTACTCTTTAGCAATGATCTCGCCTTTTGGGTGAGAAAGATGGAAATCGTCGAAAAATGTGTAACTACCTGGTTTTAACGGTGCAATAACAACAACAGAGCTTGCGCCTGGCGCCAATACTTTCTCTTTACGTAGTTGTAAGCTTTCAAATTCTGCGGGTTCAGTGCCAGTATTGGTAATTTTGATGCGAATAATGGTTTTGGCTGGTACTTCGAGAACGCGAGGGATTAAATCCCCATTCTTCATTTCTAATTCAACCGTATATTTTTCGGCACTTAATGCGGATTGCGAAAATAATGCGCAAATAAAAACCAGTAAAAAGCTGAGTAATGTTTTCATTGTTGGCTCAAACTTATTGAAATTGAGAGTTTCTTACTAGCGAAAAAGGGCTCGCGCGGAATATTACCCCCGCGAAAGCCCCCAGCGCATCATTGAAAAACTAGTAGCTGCCTTTACGACCTATGCCTGCATAGTCAAAGTCCCAAGAGACTTCAAACGGTTCAAACCAAGGTGCAACGCCTGTTTCTTTATCAATGTGACGACCGAAAGCGGCTTGTTGGTTATGTGAAGGTGGGTAAATTTTGTAGGTTACGCGATATTTACCGTTACCGTTCAGTTTAATGTTTTCACCATAGTGAGGACCATCGCTAGCCACCATCGGCATAAAGGTGCCTGACTGGGTCTGTGGTTTATCACCCAGTTTTGTGACGGTATATTCAACGGTTAAGTAAGGCATCCAATCGCCTTCTGCAAAGCCATTCGGGTTCTCTTCTACGGCATGAATGTCGGCTTCTAAGTGAACGTCGGCTTTATCCGCAGGTAGGTGCGCCATTTTGTGGTGACCTTCTTCGGTATCCATGGTGATAGGTTGTAAATAAACACCTTGAATTTCCATGCCGTTTTTAATGACTGGATGACCGAGAGGATATTCTTGTGCAAAGGCGGATAGAGAGAATAAGGCTAAGCCCGAAACGGCTGCCTGATAAGCGAATTTCATTATGACATCCTTACCTGAATGAAGTTAGAAACATAATGATAATCATTACTATTAATGAAAAACAAGCAGAATGTTTTAATGGATAGTTAAATTTACCCTATGAATATATTTAAATTTAATATTAATCAAAGTGTTAATGTTTACTTTTTTAGACATAAAAAATAAGTATTAGAAAGGTGATGTTGTTCAGACTCTATAGTGGGTTCCACATGTTATAGTCAAAACACTTTCTCTCTTTTCTTGGGCACAAAGCCGAGGTTTTGGAAATGCAAAAACGTTATTTGGATTGTTCCGCTTCTGAAATTGCAAAACTCAATAAGAAGAATTTATTGGAGGCGATTAAAGCGAGTGAAGGTCGGCTATTAGTTAGCGAAACGATTGGAACCATTCAACCTGTTCTGATGAATGTCACGAATGCAGAGCTAGCGGCAAGTCAAGGTGCAGATATTCTGTTACTGAATGTCTTTGATGTGAATCACCCAGAGATGCAAGGGTTACCTGAAGGCACCGCGCCAGATGAAATTATTCGTACCCTAAAACATTTAACTGGGCGTGCTATTGGCGTCAATTTAGAACCCGTTCCCGCAGGCTTTAATAATCCGCATCAAGATAAACAGTGGCAAATATCTGAAGGGCGTTTAGCAACGGTAAAAAATGCGCTGAAACTAAAACAGATGGGCGCAGATATTATCGTGTTAACAGGCAATCCGGGTAATGGCGTTACTAACCAAGAAATTAACCAAAGCTTAAAAGAGTTAAAAGCGGTGGTGGGGGAAGATGTTGTGCTTATTACGGGGAAAATGCATGCAGCAGGGGTATTGAATGCGTCCGCCGAACAGCTTATTACGGAAGATGATATTCAATCTTTTATTCAGAGTGGGACTGATATTATTTTACTGCCTGCACCGGGCACGGTACCGGGTATTTCATTGGAATTTGTGCAAAGAATGGTGAGTTATTGCCATTCACAACGCGTGATGACCATGACAGCGATCGGGACTTCTCAAGAAGGGGCTGATCTGCAAACTATTCGTCAAATCGCGTTAATGTGCAAAATGGCCGGCACGGATTTACATCACATCGGTGACTCCGGCTATAACGGAATTGCTTTACCGGAGAATATTTTGAATTACGGCATTGTGATTCGAGGTGTCAGACATACTTATGCTCGTATAGCTCGTTCAATTAACCGTTAATATTTTGCTGTTTATCCCAGAGGAATTCCCGCGTGATTTAGGGCGTGGGATTCCATTCAAAATGACATTCATATCGCTAAAAAAATATACAATTCCCGCTATACTTCAGGTAAAATCCAGCCCATTTTTTAAAACAATATCTATAACACAATAAAAGAAGTGAGTTATGTCGCAAAATACGAATTCAGTGCCAAAGATTGGCTTTGTTTCACTTGGCTGTCCAAAAAACCTCGTTGACTCAGAGCGCATCTTAACGGAGCTGCGCACTGATGGTTACCAAGTCGTTCCAAGCTACGACGATGCCGATTTGGTTATCGTGAACACCTGTGGCTTTATTGATAGTGCGGTTCAAGAATCGTTAGAAGCTATTGGTGAAGCATTGAATGAAAATGGTAAAGTGATTGTGACTGGATGTTTGGGCGCGAAAGAGAACCAAATCCGTGAAGTTCACCCAAAGGTGTTAGAAATCACAGGTCCACATAGTTATGAGCAGGTGCTCAATCATGTCCATCATTATGTTCCCAAACCAGAGCATGATCCGTTCTTTAGTTTAGTGCCAGAGCAAGGTGTGAAATTAACACCAAAGCATTATGCCTATTTGAAAATTTCGGAAGGTTGTAACCACCGTTGTACTTTCTGCATCATCCCATCTATGCGAGGCGACTTAGATAGTCGTGCCATTGGTGATGTATTAAATGAAGCAAAACGTTTAGTGGAATCAGGTGTTAAAGAATTACTGGTCATTTCCCAAGATACTTCCGCTTATGGTGTGGATGTGAAACACCGAATGGGATTCTGGGATGGTAAGCCAGTGAAAACTAGCATGGTCGGGCTATGTGAACAGCTAGCATCGATGGGCGTTTGGGTTCGTCTCCATTATGTTTACCCATATCCGCATGTTGATGACGTGATCCCATTAATGGTGGAAGGCAAGGTGCTGCCTTATTTGGACATTCCTCTTCAACACGCAAGCCCAAAAATTCTAAAATTAATGAAGCGCCCTGGCGCGGTCGAAAGAACCTTAGAACGCATCAAGCGCTGGCGTGAAATGTGCCCAGAACTGACATTACGCTCGACATTTATTGTTGGTTTCCCGGGGGAAACGGAAGAAGATTTCCAAATGCTGCTGGATTTCTTGCAAGAAGCGAGATTGGATCGTGTGGGTTGCTTTAAATACAGTCCTGTTGAAGGGGCAAAAGCCAATGAACTGGCTGATCAAGTACCGGAAGATGTGAAGGAAGAGCGTTATCACCGCTTTATGCAGCTACAACAAGAGATATCCACTCAGCGTTTACAAGAGAAAGTTGGGCGTGAGCTATGGGTGATTGTTGATGAAGTTGATGATGAAGGTGCCGTTGGTCGTAGTATGGCGGATGCGCCAGAAATTGACGGAATGGTGTACCTCAATGGTGAGTTTGATGTGAAGGCAGGGGATATTGTTAAGGTGCTGATTGAGCATGCTGATGAATATGACCTGTGGGGCACTGTTGTCACTGAATAAAAAACGTTCTATCATCTAGTTCGAAATTTAGCCTGCGAGTCATATTCGCAGGCTTTTTTCGATATGCCCGATCAGTTTGGGTTTTTTCTATTTTTCAAATACTTGATCTATATCATCCCGCCAAAATCTATCAAATCATAACTTGATCTAGGATATAAAACTTAACTGATAACTTGACATAATCAGGGAGAATACTTATCGAAGAATAAGGCTGATTATGACTATTGATTTTACAATTCCCAAACTCGCACAGCTTACAGAAAAATCGTCATGCTCCATTAATCCGGAGTTGTTGATACAACTGGCAAGTGAAGCCATCACTAGTGGCTTATCACCTATCCATGATTTCGACATTGAAGGAATGTTGTTGGATAAATACGGTCAAACCTTATGGTCTAACCGTAAATCAGACAGCAGCGCTATGTTGCCATCTTGGGTATTCTCTCAAATGCAGGTCACTTCGTTAGATGACCAGCCGATTAACTCACAAGGATATACTTATTATTTTGCCCCTATTTATGATGAAACGCGGTTGCTAGCCACGTTGGTATTACGTGGGGAGCCAACCAGCAGCAATATATTGTTAGCACTCACTCTTACCCTAGGGCGAGAAATCAGTGAAAAGTTGAAGTGTCACTTTTACTGGCAAAAACTTTCAGAGAAGACTCTCGGACATAATCTGTTCCATGACTTGAACATTCATGAAGTGGAAAAAGCGTTAATTATCGAAGCCGCGCTGGCTTACGGCGGAAAAATTCAGGAGATGCATCAAGCGTTAAATATGGGACGAACGACACTGTGGCGCAAGTTGAAGCAGTATCAGATTGATATTCGTGAATACAAGCTATAGCTCTGTCAATAAAAACAGTTCCGTCAATAAAAACAGTCCTGCCAATAAAAAAAGCTTCTACTGATTTTCAGCAGTAATGCTGAAAATCAGTAGAAGCATTCAAATCACACAGCCTTACGGTAATCGCTAAGCCCAACATATCAATGTATATTGATTGTGGGCTCAGCCACGCCGTGCAGCGAAACGAAAGAGAAGAAATGAAAAAGAGCTAAGATTATCAACCTATCTTATCGATAAGTATGTTGATCTCAGTACGCTTTTTTTTAGGAATTGGTTTTAATTTGACGTTATAGGTTTTTATTTCAGTGAAAACACATACTCACAGTTAGAGTAAATGGCTATGGGGATATATATAGGTTTATATTTTATTTTAAACTAAATATATTAATCTTATATTTAGCTATAAATGAGATTTTTGTTATTAATAACTAGAGTAACAGTTTCCTTGTATGAAAATGATAGTGCAATTTATTTAATTTTCCACTATTGATTAAAAAATAGTTATTTTAGGGTGGTAAATTAATCAAGCGAAATAGAATGCATAATCGTTATGCTAAGTTTGATAGTGAAAAATAGTTAACCGAATAGTTAACCGAATAGTTAAGTGGATAGCTAAGTTAAATGATTTAACTAAATCGTTATCTAAATAAAAATCTAAATTTAATTATATTTTTCTGGATGTTCTCGAAGATGAAAAAATGCCTAATGATTTTTTGATAAACCATTAGGCAGGAAGGGGGTCTGGTGAATAAAGATATTAAGCGTTTGCAGAATAAGTATTAATATATTCATACTCTTGGATTAATTGAGGCAGTGATTTTATTCCTAGTTTCGTATAAATATTTGAACGGTGTACTTCTACGGTTCTTGGTGATAATGATAGTTTTTCAGCCGTTTCTCTGCTGGTGTTACCGTCTAAAATCATGTCCATGATTTCACGCTCTCTTGCAGAAAGACGGTCGAATTTATCGGCTAAATAGATATATTTTTTATGATTTTCATTTTGTTTATCAAAGTGTTCATTAGCTCCTTGAATAGCGCTTAGAAACACTCTGTCATCAAATGGAAATACATAGAAATCAAAGGCTCCAGCCTTGAAACAGTCTCTGCATAGTGCCGCGGAAGGTTCTTCTGCGATGACGATAACAGGGACTACAGCTAAAGATTGAGTAAGATTTTTTAATTTATTAATATGACTTGAGTTATTGCCTACGAATAATAAAACACAATCCGTTGCATTCTCTTCTTTAGGGTAAGTATAAGTACTAATAAATACCTCTTCGTCATTATAGAATTTAAAAATAAAATCAAAAGATTCCATCTTTGATTTCAGTTTATTCTTAAAGACATTATCGTTTTCAACGATTACATGAATGGCGCTATTCATCACCAAACTCCTGTTAAACGGATTTGACATTAAAATTAACGTAGTTTAATAGAATGAGAATAATTTACCGATGAAAATGGTAATATATTTTCAACTATTCTTTTTTATAGATTATTGCTGAACGTAAATGATATTAAAAAAAGAACTTGCCTAATTTTAATATAAAAAAGAAACAAAAGTTAAAGTATGTGTCAAAACGTAACATCTGTTTAATGTTTTGTAACAAGATAGAGTTTTAAGCTTGTCTTACGATTATTATGTTTTCTAGATAACATGAAAAAATGTTATTTAGCTAAGTAATAATATCGCAAAATGTTAGTCATAAAAAGCACTATTAGCAATTTTATGAAATTTAATTAATCATCCTTCTTGATAATTTTTATCTGTTTTTAAGTTTTGTGATGAAGTCATTAAAATTATCTCAGTAAAATTGCAAAGTACTCTAAAAAAATGAGTGAATACACGTAATTGAACGTTTAAA
>NZ_JAMPSW010000067.1:0-22932 GCF_028484855.1 Providencia sp. PROV033
GGTTTTATTATTTTAAGTCTTATAATGAAAAATAATAGTTAAGCGGAAAGCTATGAAAAATAGGGCAATGTCACTTATTTTCATCATAAATCGCTTTTATTTGTTTTAAATTCATAATGAAAGGCAAACAAAGTGTTGAAAATGGCTTTCAATTTTCATTAACAGTGTTTATTATGCAGCCCTTATAGTTTTATTAAAATGGCGCTACTGGTTTTGGGCTTTGCTGGGGTTCTCCTGGGGGCTTAACAGTCTTTAACGGTGGCGGTTCTATCTGCATTATTCCTAGGGATAGAGTGTATTATAAATGACTGAGACAACTTCTCTCACACCACTCGTCGAATTAAAATCTTTAAATAAAGGTTTTGATGGCAAACAAATTATTTCTGAGCTTGATCTCACCATCCGAAATGGCGAATTCTTAACCATTTTGGGACCTTCTGGTTGCGGTAAAACGACAGTTTTGCGTCTGATTGCTGGATTAGAAGATGTAGATGACGGTCAAATTATTCTTGATGGTCAGGACATTACAGATATTCCTGCGGAACAACGTTTCGTGAATACTGTTTTCCAAAGCTATGCATTATTTCCTCATATGACCGTATTTGAAAATGTCGCATTTGGCTTGCGTATGCAAAAAACGCCGAAAGCTGACATTCAAAAACGTGTGGAACAAGCCTTGCATATGGTGCAATTGGCTGATTTTGCAGAGCGTATGCCGAATCAACTTTCTGGTGGTCAACAGCAACGTGTGGCAATTGCCCGTGCAGTCGTGAATCGCCCGAAAGTACTGCTTTTGGATGAGTCCTTATCGGCGCTGGATTATAAACTGCGTAAACAGATGCAAAATGAACTGAAAGCCTTACAGCGCAAGCTCGGTATCACGTTTATTTTTGTGACCCATGACCAAGAAGAAGCACTCGCGATGTCTGACCGTATCATTGTGATGCGTGAAGGCAAAATTGAGCAGGATGGCACGCCGCGTGAAATTTACGAAGAGCCAAAAAACCTGTTTGTTGCTCAATTTATCGGTGAAATCAATATTTTTGATGCAAAAGTATTGCATCGTATTGATGAGCAAAGAATTCGTGCCAATGTTGAAGGGCATGAATGTGATATTTTTACCGATTTATCGGTCACCGAAGGTCAGCATTTAAACGTTTTACTGCGTCCCGAAGATTTACGTGTCGAAGAAGTTAACGATGCCGATAATCATCCTGGGCTGATTGGTTACGTACGAGAACGTAACTATAAGGGTATGACGTTAGACTCAGTGGTTGAGATGGAAGATGGCAAAATTATTATGGTCAGCGAGTTTTTCAACGAAGATGACCCTGATGTCGACCACTCGCTTAACCAAAAAGTTGCAGTGACTTGGGTTGAAAGCTGGGAGGTAGTTCTGGATGATCATTCGTAAGCATAAAATCTTGCAGAATGTGATTATCACCGGTGTTGTCGCTTGGCTGCTACTCTTTGTTTTTCTGCCAAATTTAATGATTATTGGTACCAGTTTCTTCACACGCAGTGATACGAATCTGGTGGATTTGGTCTTCACTTGGGACAACTATATCCGCTTGTCGGATCCGATGTATGCCCAAGTGATGCTACATTCATTAAATATGGCGTTAATCGCCACATTTTTCTGTCTTGTGATTGGCTATCCTTTTGCGTTTATTTTGGCAAGGTTGCCTAAACGCATCCAGCCGTTAATGCTGTTTCTGCTGATTGTGCCATTTTGGACTAACTCATTGATTCGAATCTATGGGTTAAAAGTCTTTTTAAGTACCAAGGGGTATTTGAATGACTTTTTACTGTGGGTTGGCATTATCGATAAGCCGCTGAAATTAATGTATACCCCAGAAGCGGTGGTATTGGGCTTAATCTATATCTTATTGCCATTTATGGTGATGCCGCTCTATTCCAGTATTGAAAAGCTGGATAAATCCTACTTAGAAGCGGCGCGAGACTTGGGCGCCAATAAATGCCAAACTTTTGTGAAGATTATTATTCCACTGACCATGCCGGGAATTATTGCGGGCTGCTTATTAGTGTTGCTGCCAGCAATGGGGCTGTTCTACGTGGCGGATTTAATGGGCGGGGCGAAAAACCTGCTGATTGGTAACGTCATTAAGAGCCAGTTCTTGAATATTCGCGATTGGCCGTTTGGGGCGGCAACCAGTATTTTCCTCACGGTGATGATGGGGCTGCTACTGTATGTGTACTACCGAGCTGCTAAGCTTTTGAATAAAAAGGCGTATGAAGAATGATCGGACGTATTTTGCGTGGTGGCTTTATGACCACCATCTACGCGTATCTTTATATTCCAATCATTATTCTGATTGTGAACTCATTCAATGAATCGCGTTTTGGGATCCAGTGGCAAGGCTTTTCGACTAAGTGGTATGAGTTACTGAGCAATAATGACAGCTTGCTTGAGGCGGCTGGGCATTCATTAACAATGGCGGTACTTTCAGCGACATTTGCGACAATTATCGGCACATTAACCGCTGTGGCACTCTTTCGTTATCGTTTTAGAGGCAAGCCTTTTGTCGGCGGAATGCTGTTTGTGGTCATGATGTCTCCTGATATTGTGATGGCAATTTCGTTGCTGGTGCTGTTTATGATCCTTGGGGTTTCATTAGGTTTTTGGTCACTGCTATTTTCACATATTACTTTCTGCCTGCCTTTTGTGGTGGTGACGGTGTACGCCAGATTGAAAGATTTTGACGTGAAAATGTTAGAAGCCGCCCGAGATCTTGGCGCTGGGGAATTTACGATTTTACGTAAAATCATCCTGCCATTAGCATTACCCGCCATTGTTGCTGGGTGGTTACTGAGCTTCACTTTATCGATGGATGACGTGGTGGTCTCTTCCTTTGTGACGGGTCCAAGTTATGAAATCTTACCGTTAAAAATTTACTCGATGGTTAAAGTGGGGGTCTCCCCTGAAGTGAATGCATTAGCAACGGTCTTGTTATTAATGTCGTTGATTTTGGTGTGCCTCAGCCAGTGGGTGATGCGCGACAAACACGGTAAAAATGCGGTGGCTAAGCCATCAAAACGTTAAGTTGTACTTGGTGGGTGCTGTCAGCACCCAATCTTTCCATGCCATCAGGCGAGAGGGTAGGCTTTAGCGAAGCCTATTAAGATAGATAAAAAGCACTTTGTTGAGGGAAAATCAGTGATGAAAAAATGGTCCTATCTGCTAGCCGCAGGTTTAATGGCTGCAAGCATTGGCACGGCAACAGCCGCTGACGATAACAAAAACGTACTGTATTTCTATAACTGGACAGAATATGTTCCCCCCGGTTTATTAGAGCAATTTACTAAAGAAACTGGCATCAAGGTGATTTACTCCACCTATGAATCAAATGAAAGCATGTACACTAAATTGAAAACCTACAAAGAAGGGGCTTACGATTTAGTGGTGCCATCGACTTATTTTATCGACAAAATGAGTAAAGAAGGCATGTTACAAAAGATTGATAAGTCACAACTGCCTAACTTTAAAAACCTCGATCCAAACCTTATCCACAGAGAGTTCGACCCAAATAACGATTACTCAGTACCTTATATTTGGGGGGCAACGGGTATCGGGATTAATGGTGATGCGGTTGATCCTAAGTCCGTCACTTCATGGGCAGATTTTTGGAAGCCGGAATACAAAAACAGCTTACTGATGATGGATGATGCCCGCGAAGTGTTCCAAGTCGCGCTGACAAAATTAGGCTATTCCGGTAATACCACTGATCCAAAACAGATCGAAGAAGCGTATAACGAGCTGCAAAAATTGCGACCAAACATTCTGGCGTTTAACTCTGACAACCCTGCGACTCCGTACATTGAAGGGGAAGTGGATGTGGGTATGCTGTGGAACGGCTCCGCATTTGTCGCGAGACAAGCAGGGTTACCGATTGAAGTTGTGTGGCCAAAAGAGGGGGGTATTTTCTGGATGGACAGCCTAGCGATTCCGGCGAATGCTAAAAACGTAGAAGGGGCTCATAAGCTTATCGACTTCTTATTACGCCCAGAAATTGCGGCACAAGTAGCGGAGTCTATTGGTTATCCGACGCCAAACTTAGAAGCGAAAAAATTACTGCCTATGGAAATCGCCAATGACCCATCTCTGTACCCATCGGAAGAGGTATTGAAAAAAGGGGAATGGCAAAGCGATGTGGGGAATACCAATATTCTGTATGAAGAGTATTTCCAAAAGCTGAAAGCAGGGCGCTAATTTCGGTTCTGTTTTGAAATGGTCAGAGGCATCACCTTGGTGATGCCTTTTTCATACATAAAATCAGTGATTAACGCGCACTATTATGGATAACAAATTTGGCAAAATTATCTGCCCAAGGTTGTAAGAAGTCCTTACTTTTTGGTGAAATATTATCGTGGTCATCAACCATGCCGTCATACCATTTTAAATAACACTCAGGTTGATTCATCGTCGGCATATTTAAAAATGCGAGGCTATTACGTAAATGCTGCTGGGCGATTGCCGTACTAATATTACCAATAGAAACGCCTAATACGCCCGCAGGAATGCCATCCCATGAGTTATCACCCCAAGGTCTTGAACCTTGGTCAATCGTATTTTTTAATACACCAGGCATTGAACGGTTATACTCAGGTGTGGCGAAAATAATACCGTCAGACGCTTTTATTTGGCTCTTAAAATTAGCCACTACCGCAGGAACATTTTGGTCGGCTTCTTGGTTATAGAGAGGTAAATCGGCAATGTTGATAAATTTAAAGGTGAAATTAGATGGGAATAATTTAGTGATGGCTTTAGCGACTTTTAGATTGTAAGAGTCAGCACGTAAACTACCGACAACCACACCGATATTATACTGATTGGACATAATCAAAACCTCTTCTTATGTTGTGAAAATACAATGAATTCGCATATTTTCTTTGGAATAGGAATATCTTTAATAATTTAGCATAATAAAATTCACTAAAGCTAAATTAAGTTAAATTTAATTTTGCCAATGATAAACCGTCGATAATTCATTACAGTATTTGTTTATATTTTAAAATTAACTTTATGTTTTTTAACGATTAAACAGAAATACTGTGAAGTTAATTACACTATTCATATTTAATTCCTCTCAATATTCTCTTCATTGATACGAGTCAAAATAGAACATACCGACCAGTCGGTATTATTCATCCCCATGAACACACTCGCGCATCCAAGAAAAAAAGATCCAATCAAACGACAAGAAGAGCTGCTAAACGCAGCTAGGGTAATCGCTGGTCGAGAAGGTATTGCAGCGCTTTCACTCAATGCGGTTGCCAGAGAAGCCGGTGTGAGCAAAGGGGGACTGATGCATCATTTCCCCAGTAAACAAGAACTGATTCATGCTTTGTTTATCCAGCTATTAGACATTATGGATGTGCGTATTGCCGCCATTATGGCGAATGATTCTGATCCTTATGGGCGATTTTCTCGCGCCTATTTGCACTATGTTGGCGAGCTAAAAGACTCCGATGAAAGTTTTCAGCTCGCACTTTTATCATTGGCGATGCCGACAGAACCTGTTTTGCGGAAATGCTGGCGTGATTGGATGATAGGGCATTTAGCCCAAGGTGATGCGTTTGATAATGGCTATTTGGGGGCTTTAGTGCGCTATGCCGCCGATGGATTGTGGCTATCCGCGTTAACGGAAGGTCCTACATTATCACGTCAAGAGCGTGATGCAATCATTCAACGGTTAACCCAAATTTCATTTGAAGAGATGCATTAGTTTTCCAAGGGAAAGTACGTCTAAAAATAGAATGAGGCGATAATGAAATATAAGATCAATGCCTTCATTATTTATGATGCCGTTGATGGCACTTTATCTTTAAAAAAAGATGAGGTGGATACTCAGTTATCCATCACTGCAAATGCCCTGTTATTCTATCTGATCCAAAAAAAAGGCATCGTTTCCCGTGATGAAGTGCTTAAAGCTATTTGGGATGATAATGGACTAGTGTCTTCAAATAGTAATTTAAACCAATACATTAGCTTGCTTAGAAAAACGTTTCGACAATACGGCATTGAAAATATCATTGTCACCGTCGCGCGTGGGCGATTAGAGTTTAACTCTGAGGTTTTGTTGGAAGTACTTGATGAAGAAACGCTCAATACGACCCACTTGTTAAATAGCTTAAGTCAAATACAAAAAGCGGAAGTGATGCTGGCTCCCTCCTCAGAAACTAAACCTACCGAATCGCCTTCAGATCCATTACCTCATGCAATATCAAAACAAAAACGGGAAATTTGTTGGTATTTAGCCAGTGCCGCTTTTTTGTGTTGCGCCATTTTGTTGGCGACGATGAGCTATTTTTCATCTCAGCCTTCTGCTCCCATGATTTTGCCAACATTAGAACACGCCAGCTGTGATGTGTTATCGAATGAGAAAATGATCAACGGTGTTGTTGCAGATAACTATGTTCAAAACTTTGATAAAGTTAGAAAAAATTTAAATCTCGTATGTAATGATAAAGAGCGTTTTGTCTTCTTCTACGGGGACAAATTACAAAAAAATGGGTTGGGTAGGGTCTTTCTTGCCCACTGTGCGGCGAATGAATCTAATCCATTTAGTTATTGTGATAATTATTTTTATTATTCTTGGAAGCCATAATGAAAATATCCGGAAAATTATTATGTGTCTTGAGTG
This sequence comes from Providencia sp. PROV033, assembly GCF_028484855.1. Lineage (NCBI taxonomy): Bacteria > Pseudomonadati > Pseudomonadota > Gammaproteobacteria > Enterobacterales > Morganellaceae > Providencia > Providencia sp. PROV033. Next base: position 6,666 of record NZ_JAMPSW010000067.1, read on the forward strand.
CGCTAATTTTTACAGGTGTGGTGATTTATACCCAATCGGTTGTGCTATCCAATAAAAATTCCGGTGAAATGGCATGTTCAACGAAAGGCATTATGCGCTTTGAAAATATGAAGGATGAAAACGTTAACGGGAATATTCACTTTAATTTTGGTGCAAATGGCGAAGGCTCAATTGTTGTTGAGGGCTATACGACGTCCAGTGCAGGATGGCTTTATTTACAACGATATGTGAAATTTAAATACACCAGCAAACGCATTTCGCCGACTGAGCGGCACTATAATATTAGCCACTGGGAAGCCAGTGCTTCCTCGATTGATGAATCCCCCGATGTGATTTTCGATTATTTTATGCGAGAAATGTCTGATAGCCATGATGGCTTATTTATTAATGCCCAAAAACTCAATGATAAAGCACTGCTTTTGAGTTCGATTAATTCCCCCCTGTTTATCTGCACGCCTAAGTTAGGTAGCAAGTTTAATTGATAACCTACGTAGCTAGGGTGCTTATCTACACATTTCCCCTCATCGGTTTACCACACCATTTTCTCTAACACGCTGCGACAGTTTTTACTGCACGAATAACAACGTTACTGCATGACATGGAGTGTTAACATCCAGCCACACGTTGTGGAATACAGTGATTCTCCCGTTCATCTTCTGTTCTTAGCCCCTATTTACCATTGACCCCTGGTCCCCGCGTGAGGCAAACCACACTTATTATTGACCAAATTACCTTCTAGCATCAGCTCAATCATATCTTGTTAACAATCTCCTCAATAAACCCACCAAGTGTATTTATCGCTTTTTTTTCTTACCGGACTGAAACGTGAATTTTCTCATTTTTCAGCATGGACGTGTGAATTTTTAAGCTAGCAATTATGAGTTGTAGTTTTTTATTCTAATTATCTTCATGTCATGGATTTATATTTTGTTTTATTTTTTGGGGATTATAGTGATTTTGAAGCCAAAAGCTGCGTTCAATTAATCACCACGCAGACTCAATTGGCATAAATGTTTACTCACAGTTAAGAGGCATCAGCATTTTGGGGAATGGCTCTTAGGCGCTGGGAGTAAAGAAAAACGTAACGGCTTCCTTGGAGGAAACAACAATGGGTGATGCATTAGGACTTATTGAAACAAAAGGTTTGGTGGCTTGTATCGAAGCAGCTGATGCGATGTGCAAAGCCGCTAACGTCGAGCTTATCGGCTATGAAAACGTGGGTTCTGGTCTCGTGACTGCCATGGTGAAAGGTGATGTTGGCGCAGTAAAAGCGGCAGTCGATTCAGGTGTTGAATCAGCACAGCGTGTTGGTGAAGTGGTGACGTCGTTAGTCATCGCCCGTCCACATAACGATATCAACAAAATTGTGATTAAGCATAAAGCATAGCGTTTTCGGGGGAAATCATGGGTGATGCATTAGGTCTTATTGAAACACAAGGATTAGTTGCTTGTATTGAAGCCGCTGATGCGATGTGCAAAGCCGCAAATGTGGTGTTGATTGGCTATGAAAATGTGGGCTCTGGGTTAGTCACCGCCATGGTGAAAGGGGATGTTGGTGCGGTGAAAGCAGCCGTTGATTCTGGCGTTGAATCTGCATCTCGCATTGGCACGGTAGTGACCTCTCTGGTTATTGCCCGTCCACATAGCGACATCCAGAAAATTGTCTCTCAGTATAAAGTCGCAGAATAAATAGGAAATTTACTTATGAAAGAAGCTCTTGGCTTAATTGAAACCAAAGGTTTAGTGGCATGTATTGAAGCTGCTGATGCCATGTGCAAAGCCGCCAATGTTGAATTAATCGGCTATGAAAATGTGGGTTCAGGGCTTGTGACTGCCATGGTCAAAGGCGATGTGGGCGCAGTTAACGCAGCGGTTGAGTCTGGTGTAGAAGCGGCGAAACGTGTCGGTACAGTGGTTACGTCTCGAGTGATCGCAAGACCACATAATGATATCGGCAAAATCGCGCAGCAACACAAAGCTTAATCATTAGAAGCATTAGAAAAAACAACAAATTAGTAAGTTTAATCTTTTGACTCCGGTACGGGGGAAGACATGGTTGCATTAGATAAAGATCTGCAATCCAGACAACTGGCAAGAGAGCTAGTTAGAAATGCGAAACAAGCGCAAAAAACCTTTGCGACTTTTTCGCAGGAGAAAATTGACAGTATTGTTAAACACATTGCAACAGAATCTGCGCGCCATGCAGAAGAGTTAGCAAAAATGGCGAACGAAGAAACAGGCTTTGGGAAGTGGCAAGATAAAGTCCTGAAAAACACGTTTGCATCAGTGCGTGTGTATGAACATATTAAAGATCTGAAAACAGTTGGCATCATTAATGATGACAAAATCAATAAAGTGATGGATGTGGGGGTTCCGTTAGGGGTGATCACGGCACTGGTGCCTTCGACCAACCCAACGTCAACCATTATCTATAAAACATTGATTGCCTTGAAAGCGGGTAATGCCATCGTCTTCTCCCCTCATCCTAACGCGAAAGCGTGTAGCTTCAGAACTCTGGACATTGTTAAAAAAGCCGCTCTGGAAGCTGGCGCGCCAGCGGGCATCGTAGATGGTGTCACCATGCTGACATTGGAAGCGACAAAAGAATTAATGCACAGCAAAGACGTTTCGTTAATTCTGGCAACGGGTGGTGAAGGCATGGTACGTGCTGCTTATGCATCGGGCACACCCACAATCAGTGGCGGTCCGGGTAACGGTCCTGCTTTCATTGAACGTAGTGCTGATATCAAAAAAGCCGTCAGTGACATTATTACCAGTAAAACCTTTGATAACGGTGTGATTTGCGCATCTGAGCAATCCATCATTGTTGAACGTTGCATTTACAACGATGTTCACCGCGAGTTATTAGCTCAAGGTGCTTACTTCATGAATGAAGATGAAGCAAAACGGATGGCTTCAATGCTGCTCAGAGCGAATGGCACCATTAACCCTGATGTCGTGGGGAAAGATGCGATTACGCTGAGTCAACGTGCAGGTTTTAGTGTTCCAGCTAATACGAGAGTATTAATTGCATTACAAGATACTGTCTCACCGAAAAATCCGTATTCACGCGAAAAACTGTGCCCAATCTTAGGGATGTACGTTGAAGAAGATTGGCGCTCTGCATGCCACCGCGTTGTCGATTTGCTGACAAATGAAGGCTTGGGGCACACGCTGGTGATCCACACGCAAAATGAAGATGTTATTCGTCAGTTTTCCCTCGAAAAACCCGTAAACCGTATTTTGATTAATACCCCAGCGGCATTAGGTGGTATTGGGGCAACCACCAATATTACGCCAGCGCTGACATTAGGATGTGGGGCGATTGGAGGAGGTTCAAGTTCTGACAACGTCGGTCCAATGAATTTACTCAACATTCGTAAAGTCGGTTATGGCGTCCGTTCTATTGATGATTTGAGACAACCAGCACCGGTGAACACGCCAGCGTATTCAACATCGCCAGTAACTCATGGATGTCAGTCGTCGGTCAGTATTCTGGACGATGATCGTTTCCGTCAGTCGCAACCAGCAAAAATTCAAGGTCATTCAAGCGCTACGGATAACCGGTTTGCTAACACGGTGAGTCATGCAGATATCGCTGAAGCGGTTGCGACTCATGGCGATATCACGGAAGAGAATGTTGAGCAGATTATTAAGGCCGTTCTCGGACGCCTAAATAAGTAATTCATTGAGATAAGGCGGGTAAATCATGATTTTGGCAAAGGTAATTGGACATGTTGTCGCAACGCAGAAATGCCAAGAGCTAAGTGGTAGTAACTTACTGATGATCACGGCACTTGGCGATGATCTGAATCCGTTGAAGGATAAAACGTTTGTTGCGGTGGACAGTGTTGGCGCAGGGATTAATGACCTTGTTTTGGCGGAAGAGTATTTCGCTTTGAACAAAGACAAATACAAAGCCATGTCCGTGGTTGCCATTGTTGAAAAAGTGTATCGAGACGGCAGGGAGTAAATAACGCATGAACCAGTTTTTCATTAAGCCAAGAGTGCAATTCGGTGCAAACGCTTTGGATTATTTATCTCAAGTGAATGCCCAGCACGCGTTTATCGTGACCGATAAAGCGATGGTGAAATTCGGGTTAGCCGATGAAGTGATTCGTCGATTAACCCAGCAAGGTATCTCATTTTCTTTGTACGATGATGTGGTGCCAGATCCAGAAATTTCATCCATCGTGAAGGGTATGAAAATCATGGATAGCCAATACCCAGATTTAGTGATTGCACTGGGTGGTGGCTCGGTTATTGATGCTGCGAAAGCGGTTATTTACTCCTTATGGCATACCCGCCAAGACAGTCATAGAACCAAACCTCATTTTGTGGCAATCCCCACAACCAGTGGAACGGGTTCTGAAGTCACGGCTTTTTCGGTGATTAAGTCTCACTCAGAAAAACTGGTATTGGTTGATGAGTTTATGTTGCCCGATGTGGCAATTTTAGACCCTGTATTAGTGAAATCTGTTCCTGCCGCTATCACCGCAGATACGGGAATGGATGTGTTATGTCATGCCATAGAAGCGTATGTGTCACGCAGTGCTTCTGATTTTTCAGATGCACTTGCAGAAAAAGCCGTTCAGTTAGTTTTTGCTCACCTCATTGATTGCTATCGCGACGGCAGCAACTTAGTGGCTCGTGAAAAAATGCATAACGCATCGTGTATTGCGGGAATGGCATTTACCAATGCATCTCTTGGGATCACCCACAGCTTAGCGCATGCACTAGGTGGTGTGTTTCATATTCCTCATGGTCGTGCCAACGCAATATTGATGGCGCAAGTGGTGGCATTTAACGCAGGACTGGAAGGCTGTTGTGAAACGACTGCGGCTAAGCGTTATGCCGAATTAGCGCAAAAACTTAATTTACCAGCATCGAACGTACGTGAAGGTGTTGAGAGCTTAATCATGGCAATCAACGTACTGAAAGATGAAATGAATATGCCGAAAGGCATCCACGCGACAGGCGTCAATGAAACTGATTTTAATGCCCGTTTAGGGGAAATGGTTGGACAAGCATTGCGCGATAGTTGCACTCCGACTAATCCACGGGACGTAAATGAAAAGCAGATAGAAGCACTGTACAGACAGTCTTTTTAATAGTTAACGCTTTTTATGTGATGAATAACGAACGAGAAAGAACATCAGGAGAGGCTAACATGGCCAAATATGCTTTGACCCCACGAGTAAAAACACTGGCTGAACGTTTAAGTGCTCGTAATTGCTCAATCATTACCGAACGTGCCAACATTCTTGAAACCGTGAGAAACCAACTGACGGGTGCACCACAAGCGATTAAACCCGCTCAACAGTTTTATGAATTTATTCGTCATTTCCCTGCGTTTATCGCACAAGATGAATTGATCATTGGTAGCCAGTCTTCAACGCCGCGTGGTGCTATTTTTCATACGGAAGACGAAGTGCACAGCCAGAGTATTTATGAGTTTTTAGCCGGTGATAGTGCCATTGCCGCTCCCGATTATTTAGTTGTGTTAAATGTGGGATTCGCCGAAATTAAAAACCAGCTGGAAAATCGCGTCAGAAATATTGGTAGTGCGGTCAGTCGTAACAGTATTGATGAGGCAAATAATTGCCGTGCGGCGATTTATGCCTGTGATGCTGCTATCCATTTTGCCCAATCTTTAGCGTTAAGAGCTGAAAATCTCGCGTCAACAGAGGCGAATTCATATCGTCGTGCTGAGCTGCAAGAGAGTGCAGAAGTATTACGCCAAGTACCCGCAAAACCCGCGCAAACCTTTAAAGAAGCTTGCCAAGCATTCTACTTATTACAACTGATTTTGCATTTAGAAAATGGCAGCTATGCCATCAATCCAATGGGTTTTGACAAAGCGGTTTATCCATTCTACCAACGCGACATTGAGCAAGGTCGCTTAACGCCACAACAGGCTTATGAGATTGTTGAAAGTCTATGGTTGAAACTGGCTGAATTGTCGGAAGTCCGTGCAACTCGCGCGATGGATGGTTATCCGATGTTTGATGCGCTTAAAGGCGGTATCTATCTTAATGATCCGCAAGTTTGCATCAACGAACTTTCCGCGATGATGCTTTCGGCTCATGAAAATATCAGCGCAATTAATGCTGGATTAAAAGTCCGTTTATATTGCGGTCAAGCAAGTACGCAGCCTCAATATTCTGCGGCTTCAGCGAGTTATGTCGCACCAACGGCTCAACAAGATAATGAATTCAAAGTGATGGAAGGGTTAACGCCGCGCTTACAGCGTTTGCGTAACCGTTATCTAGAAGCGCGTCCAAGCGTGTCTATCTATCGCGCATTAGCCTTTACGGAAGTGGTAAAGAATAATCCAGGTTTACCGCCGATTTTGTTGCGTGCAAAAGCGTTCCGTCGTGCGTGTGAAACCGCACCTATCTTGATTCAACCTGAAGAGCTGATTGTCGGTCACCCATGCGGTAAAGCCCGCGCTGGGGCATTTTCTCCTGATATCGCATGGCGCTGGGTGGTAGACGAACTCGATACAATGAGCACTCGCCCACAAGATCCATTTGTGATCTCTGAAGAAGATAAAAAAGTGATTCGTGAAGAAATCGCGCCATTTTGGGAAGGTCGTTCTCTGGATGAAATTTGTGAAGCGCAATACCGTGAAGCGGGGGTTTGGGAATTCAGCGGCGAAACCTTTGTGAGTGACTTGTCCTATCACCAAATCAATGGCGGCGGCGATACTTGCCCAGGTTATGACGTATTACTTTTCACTAAAGGCATGAATGGCATTAAAGCGGATGCTCAGGCAAGACTGGCTGAGTTAAGCATGCAAAATCCAGAGGACATCGACCGCATCTATTTCTATAAAGCCTCGATTGAAACCTGTGAGGGTGTGGTGGCTTATGCGCATCGTATCGCTGAACATGCTCGTGAACTGGCTTCTCAAGAGACAGATCAGAAACGTCGTGAAGAGTTACTGACAATTGCTCAAGTGAACGAAAATGTCCCAGCGAACCCACCAAAAACATTGCAAGAAGCGCTGCAAAGTATTTGGACTGTGGAATCCTTGTTTGAAATTGAAGAAAACCAAACTGGATTGTCATTAGGTCGTTTAGACCAATACTGTTTCCCAATGTATGAAAGCGATATTCAATCGGGTCGTTTAACCCAAGACCAAGCACTGGAAATGATGCAGGCGTTTATCATCAAATGTGCGGAATTAATGTGGATGTCCAGTGAGCTGGGTGCTAAATATTTCGCTGGATATCAGCCGTTTATCAATTTAACTGTGGGTGGTCAAAAACGCTCGGGTGGTGATGCATGTAACGATTTAACGTACTTAATTATGGATGCAGTCCGTTTCGTTAAAGTTTATCAGCCATCATTAGCATGCCGTATTCACAACCAATCTCCGCAAAAATATATGGAAAAAATCGTAGATGTGGTGAAAGCCGGTATGGGCTTCCCTGCCTGCCACTTTGACGATTCCCATATCAAAATGATGCTACGTAAAGGCTTTGATTTCGAAGATGCGCGCGACTATTGCTTAATGGGTTGCGTGGAACCACAAAAATCAGGTCGAATTTATCAGTGGACATCAACGGGTTACACACAATGGCCTATTGCGATTGAATTTGTTCTGAATCGTGGTCGGATGGTGCTGTTTGATAGCCACCAAGGCTTAGATACCGGGGATCTGCGTAACCTGAAAACCTTTGAAGATTTCGATAACGCGGTGAAAGCGCAAATTGCCCATATTGTTCGCCTATCTGCGATTGGTACGGTCATCAGTCAGCGTGTTCACCGTGATGTCGCGCCAAAGCCATTGATGTCTTTGCTGGTGGAAGGCTGTATGGAGAAAGGGAAAGATGTTGCGGCGGGTGGTGCAATGATTAACCACGGCCCAGGGCTGATTTTCTCTGGTCTAGCAACTTACGTTGACTCAATGGCGGCTATTCGCAAAGTGGTTTATGAAGAGGGTCGCTATACCTTAGAGCAAGTGCGCGATGGCCTGCTTGCCAACTTTGAAGGTTATGAAGAGTTACGTCGTGATTGCCTGAATGCACCTAAGTTCGGTAATGATGACAACTATGTTGACCAATATGCTTTAGACATTACTGAATGGACTGAACGTGAGTGTCGTAAATACGACATGCTGTATTCCACATTGAGTCACGGCACATTATCCATTTCTAACAACACACCGATTGGCGAGTTAACTGCCGCGACTGCGAATGGTCGTTTGGCGTGGATGCCGCTGTCAGATGGGATTAGCCCAACTCAAGGGGCGGATAAACAAGGACCAACGGCAATTATTAAATCTATCAGTAAGATGAACGTGGAAACGATGAATATCGGGATGGTGCATAACTTTAAGTTCTTAAAAGGCTTATTGGATACGCCAGAAGGCCGCAATGGATTAATCACCTTGTTAAGAACGGCATCCATTTTGGGTAACGGTCAAATGCAGTTCAGCTACGTTGATAACGAAATGCTGAAAAAAGCACAGCAAGAACCTGAGAAATATCGTGACTTAATCGTTCGTGTTGCTGGTTACAGTGCTTACTTCGTTGAATTGTGTAAAGAGGTTCAGGACGAAATCATTAGCCGTACCGTGATTGAGAAGTTCTAAACCCAATCTGGGTGGGGATAGATAGCTATTCCCTACCCATCATAATAAAAACAATAAGTTTGAAACTGTTTTGGAGATGCAATGATGAACACAGCGGCAGAAATCAGAGGGCGGATATTTAATATCCAGAAATACTCAATTTATGACGGTGATGGTATTCGTACCCTGATTTTTCTCAAAGGATGCAATATTCGTTGCCCTTGGTGCGCTAACCCTGAAGGGCTCAGTAGCCAATTTCAAGTGATGTTTTCCCACGACAAATGTGTGGGATGTGGGAAATGTGTGGATGTCTGCCCGACAGGTATCCATTACATGACAACCAATGAACAAGGGGAAGCTGTCCATCGCGTGAATCGCAGTATTGACTGCATTGGCTGCCGTAAATGTGAGGAAGTGTGCATTTCTGATGCATTAGACATTATGGGAAAAGATGTCGCGGTTTCTGAAATGATGGACATCATTATGCAGGATTACGATTTTTATATTTCCTCTGGCGGTGGTGTCACGATTGGTGGCGGTGAAATGAGTTTACAGACTGACTTTGCTGTGGAACTTCTGCGTGAATGTAAAAAGATGATGATCAATACAGCCGTTGAAACTCAAGGAACAACGTCACTCGCCAATTATGAAAGGTTAGCCGAAGTTGTCGACCTATTCTTGTTCGATGTGAAGCATATCGATACCGTTGAGCATAAAAACTTGTTTGGTATTGGTAATGAAAATGTGCGCCGTAATCTCGAAAGATTAATGGAGTTGGGGGCAAATGTGGTGATGCGTATGCCTTTAGTTCGCGGATACAACGACTCTTTTGATGCCATAACTGGCGCAATTGAGTACGCCATGGAATTGTCGAAACGCGGTAATTTAAATCGAATTGATATCTTACCTTATCACCAGCTTGGCCGTGGGAAATACGACAAGCTCGATATGATTTATCCCATCAAGAAAGATCCAACCTACAGCGTTGAAGAGTTAGATCAATTAGAGGCTTTCTTTAAAACATTCGATTTTGATATTCAACTGGTTCGTCACTAAGTAGGAGAGAAAGATGAAAAGTTTAGGTGTCATTGAGACTTACGGACTGACATCGGCAATACAAGCTGCCGATGCGGCATGTAAAGCGGCAAGTGTTGAGATTGTTGGTTATCGTAAAATTGGTTCTGGCTTAGTTTCTGTCTGTTTTCAAGGGGAAATTAGTGCAGTAAGAACAGCGGTTGATCATGGTGCATCGGTTGTCAGCCATCAAAATTTATTAAAAGGTACGCTAGTGATTGCTCGCCCTGAGGAGAGTGTGATCACTCAACTGTTATCTGCCAAGAATACCGCGAGTGAAATTGAGCAATGTCGTGAAGCGTCAGTGCGTGAGTCTTCTGTCGAAACGCTAGAAAATCATGTTGTTGTAGAGCCAAAAGCGGAAGTTCGTAAAGGGAAGAAATCATGATAAACCAGCAGCTAATGGGGAAAATTCTGTCTCGCTTAGCCGTGCCAAACTCTGCTGCAATAATGGAGAGTCCTATCGCTATTTCGGTGGGCGTTTCTAACCGTCATGTTCATCTTTCGCAAGAGGACGTCACCGTTCTTTTTGGTGAAGGTTATCAACTCACGCCATTTAAAGATTTGAAACAACCGGGACAATTTGCGGCAAAAGAGTGTGTGATGGTGGTTGGACCTAAAGGGTCGATCAGTAAAGTGCGAGTATTAGGACCAACAAGACCCAAAACTCAGCTTGAGGTCTCGAAAGCCGATTGTTTTGCGCTTGGCATTAAAGCACCAGTGCGTGAGTCTGGGGATCTAAATGAGTCAGGAAATGCGCTGTTAATTGGTCCGGCTGGGTACGTTAATCTCTCGGAACAGGTGATTTGTGCCCAACGCCATATTCACATGAACCTGATGGATGCTCGCGCGCTCAATGTCGTTAATGGACAGCGGGTATGTGTGCGCACTGAGGGTGAGCGTAGCCTCGTATTTGATGAAGTTGTTATTCGAGTCGATGCACGATTTTCTCTGGAATTTCATATTGATACAGATGAAGCGAATGCAGCAGGGTTACGCAATAATGACAGTGTTTTTGTTGTCAGCTAAATACTTAGCGAACGGTGGCAAGATGAACGAAAAAATAATTGAGCAGATAGTGTCACAGGTACTGCAACAGCTGAAACAGCGAGTATTAGTGGTATTGTCCCCTAGCCAAGCTTATCAACAGGCGGTGTATCAACGTTTATTGTCGTTATCCTCGATGTCTTTTTCTTTCTATGCCACCAAGGAAATGTTAACGCAATCGACAGGAAACCAATCGACAGGGAACCAATGGAAAGAAATCGGACAACAATTTGATATTAATACCTTTAGTGTAGACAAGCTGGCTGAATTCCATTGTGTGTTTTTACCTTTTCTGGGAAGTAAGGTCGTTAGTGACGTTGTGAATGGATTATCCGTTAGCGAAGAAAGTGAAATTATCTTACATGCACTCTCTCAAAATATTCCTATTTTGGCGCTGAAATATCATTGTTGTCCTGATAGTGATTTAAACCAGATATTAGGTTTGAATAAAAATGAACAGTATAACGACCTAATTAAAGAGAATATAAATAAGGCTATCTCATTAGGTATTCAATTCGATACATTTAATAATATTGAAAATAAAATACTCATTAGAAATGATGAGGCATCGAGTGAAAATAAAGTTAATCAGAATCGCTATATTACTTTGAACGAAGTAATGAATGACCCAAAGGAATACTCTCTAAATAAAAGTAAATTAACAGATTCAGCAATAGATTATTTAAAGTCTCTAAAAAAATAGATTTCATTTCAATTTAATATTTTAAACGTCTATCTATGTAGGAGTATTATCTATGTCTTCTAAAGCAAAATCATGGCTTTGGATGCTGGCGGTGATTATTTCTGAAACCTCAGCAACATCCACATTGAAAATGTTCGATAATAGTGAAGGAACAACCAAATCATTATTATTAGGTCTGATAGTGATTCTGTATGTTATTTGTTATTACTCTCTTTCTCGCGCAGTGAAATATATTCCAGTTGGATTAGCATATGCCACTTGGTCAGGCACGGGCATTTTAATGGTTTCTACCTTAGGTATGCTTTTTTATGGGCAGCATCCCGATATGGCGGCAATTATCGGAATGGGGGTCATTGCGTCTGGCATCGTGATTATGAACTTGTTTTCTAAGATGGGGGCTGATGAGGCTGAACCAGCTGAAAATTCAGAAGCGTCACTGTCTTCAACTAACAACGTCGCTCATTAATAAGAAGAGAGGAATAGTATGTTTACTGGATTTTTATGGTTGGCATTATCGATTGGTTCGGAGATTACAGGGACATCGATGATCAAAAAAACCAACAGCTTTAGTAAATTAGGTCCATCCATTTTAGTGATTGTGGCTTACTGTTTGTGCTATTTTGCGTTAACTCGTGCAATGGGATATATCCCTGTGGGTGTTGCGTACTCTTTATGGTGTGGGTTTGGTATTGTTGGTGTAACGTTAGTTTCGATGATTTTATATAAGCAGAAACCCGATGTGCCTGCTGTCTTCGCGATGGGATTAATTATCTCTGGCGGTATTATTATGAACACCTTCTCAACGATGTAATCTTCGGTTTTATCTCTCGTATACCCATTGATTATTGCCTGTTTTTTCAGGTGATAATCAATGACGGTTTCACAACATAAAATGAATGTTTAACGCTAAGAGTCATTGTCTATCCTATGCTAATTTAACGTATGACTATCGTTTAATTTAGGAATGAGATATGCAAATTATTGAGTGGGATGACTTTACGAAAGTTGAAATGCGTATTGGCACCATTATTCGTGCGGAAGTGAACAGTAAAGCGAAGAAGCCCGCTTATGTCATGGATGTGGATTTAGGAGAATTAGGCATTAAACGCTCAAGTGCACAAATTACGGTGCATTACACCCCCGAAAGTTTAATTGGAAAACAGGTTTTATGTGTGTGTAATTTTGAAGTTAAACGTATTGCCGGCATAAAATCTGAAGTGTTAATTACGGGAGCACCAGATGAAACAGGGGCGATTGTATTAGCGGAATTTAATTTACCCGTGCCGAATGGTTCTCGTCTTGCTTAAGCCGTAAGGCTGCATTTTCTTGATTAAAACCGTTATACTCCTACTGTATGCCACCCAGTAGGAGCTCACCTTGTTATTACCTGAACTGCATTATCGCCAATATTCTCAAGAGGTTATTTCTCATCAACATTATGGGCAATGGCAGGTGGTATTTGCCGTATCTGGCGCGATGGAAATCAATATGCATCGCCAACACTGGCTATTGAATGCGGGTCAGGGGGTGGTGATCCCTCCGAGTGAGAGTCATGCCTTTAGTGGGCAAAAAGGTAATCAAAACTATGTATTGGAAATGCCAGCAACAGCACAGTGGGCATTAAGTGAGCGAATGACCCACTTCGCGCTCACGCCTGCTGCGATAGGGTTATTGAATTGGTTACAGCATTTTCCTCAAGCACCTGAACAGAACTTTGCCGTCGCACGTCTATTATTAGCCCAGTTAACGCCTGAAAATCGTTGGATTGATGAATTGACTCACTGGATTGAATTACGTCTGCATTTACCCATAAGCTGCGAGGATATTGCCTCTGCATTTTATATGTCTGTCAGTACATTACAGCGTAAAATGAAAGCAGAGACTGGGGGCACAGTCATGCAGTTTCTATTACAAAAACGGATGGAAGCTGCTGGAAGTTTATTATTAACTAATCAAACCATTGAGCACGTTGCCACTCTTGTCGGGTACGATTCCCATTCAGCGTTTAGCCACGCATTCCGTAAATTTTACGGTAAAACACCGTTGGAATATCGCCTAAAATCCCTGATGTGACGTTATTTAGACTCTAAATGCTGCGAAATTGTCACGGAGTACTCTCCGTATAAAAAATCGGTGTTGATATTGGCTTGTTTGAGTTTTAACTCAAGTAATGCCAGCTGTTTGTTGATAGCCACATAATTAGGGTCATCGGTAGAGAGTTGCTGCAACATATGGCATAAATTGAGCGCTTCTTTTTTCTGCTGTAATTCAGCAGGTAGATACCCTGAATTTTTGAGAATACGATATCCCGCCCTTAATTCCTCAGGAACGAGGCTATCATCATCAAGCTGCAAAGGCTTACCCTCACCATTGAGATTGGATAATTCTCCCTTGTTTAAGGCGTCTTGAATATGGCGCTCGGCCCAAAGATCAATTACAGACATGCTTGTTCGCTCTGTTGTCAATAAGCATGAATTATAACGTTGATTAGTATGAATGAGAAACGCACATTAATCTGGCTAATGGTTTTTTTATAGTGGGTAAATGACACAGATTTTGAGGTATTGTAAAAATGTGCATTAGACAAATTAAATGAAATAAAACCGACTAAATTTGATACTTTGATAGTATTAAATAATAAAAAATAGCACATTAATATTATTAAAATGTTAACTTGACCACATTTTTTATATTTACTGATATTTAATTTTTATAAAATTTGATTATTACATAAATAAAATTTAACAAAATTAATGCTGTTATTTTATTATCCATCTAGTAATTATTAGTTTATGTATTCAAATTGTATCAAATTTGTTGGTTTGAAATTGTGTATTTGTGATTAGGTGAAGCAAAAAATATTGTGTAATGTCCATTTCTCTTGTTTATAAGGAGAAAATATGGAGCAAAAAAAACAAGAGGGTAGCCGTTTTTTACGTACGGTTGAGTGGTTGGGTAATGCCTTGCCACACCCTGTCATTCTATTCATTATCTTAATTGGGATTTTATTAGTCTCTTCAGCAGTCGGTCAGTATTTTGGTATTAGTGTTCCTGATCCTCGTCCTGAAGGCGCGAAAGGTCGCGCTGAAGACGGAATCATTCACATTGTGAGTTTATTAGATGCTGAGGGTATTCGTAAAATTCTCTCCAATGTCGTGACCAACTTTACCGGATTTGCTCCATTAGGTACGGTATTAGTGGCATTGTTAGGTGTGGGGATTGCGGAACGTGCAGGTCTATTATCCGCTGCAATGCGTCTAATTGTGATTAAAGCGCCTCGCAAATTAACGACTGTTGCAATTGTGTTTGCTGGAATCATGTCGAATACTGCCGCAGAGTTGGGATATGTGGTGCTGATTCCTCTTGCCGCAATTATTTTCCATTCATTAGGTCGCCATCCACTTGCAGGGTTGGCAGCGGCATTCGCTGGCGTATCCGGTGGGTATTCCGCAAACTTATTGTTAGGAACAGTTGATCCGTTATTGTCTGGGATCACACAGCAAGCCGCACGAATTATAGACCCGACGTATATCGTCGGTGCAGAAGCGAACTGGTATTTTATGTTCGCCAGTACGTTCTTGATTACTATTTTGGGTTACTTCATCACCGAAAAAATTGTTGAGCCACAGTTAGGTCCCTATCAGGGCGGTGGTGTTGATGAAGATGAAGATAAGCTCAGAGCTTCAGCTGAAGTGACGCCGCTTGAGAAAAAAGCGTTGTTCTGGGCATCGGTGACTTTCTGGGGGTTAGCGGCAGTATTAGCCTTAATGGTGGTGCCGGAAAGTGGAATTTTACGTAATCAAGAAACTGGGTTAGTGAGTAATTCACCTTTCTTAAAAGCGATTGTGGTGTTTATCTTTATTTTCTTTGCGGTTCCAGGGATTGTTTACGGCTATATTGCAAAAACCATGCGCAGTGATAAAGATGTGGTTGATGCGATGGCAAGCGCAATGAGCACCTTGGGTCTCTATTTAGTCATCATTTTCTTTGCAGCACAGTTCGTTGCATTCTTTGGATGGACAAATATTGGGCAAGTTATTGCGGTCAAAGGCGCTAATTTCTTAAATAGCATTGACCTACACGGTGGAATATTATTTGTTGGCTTTATTCTGATATGCGCCTTTATTAACTTGATGATCGGATCAGCTTCTGCTCAATGGGCGGTGACTGCGCCGATATTTGTTCCGATGTTAATGTTGGCAGGCTATTCCCCTGAAACTATCCAAGCTGCATATCGTATTGGTGATTCTGTGACAAACATTATTACGCCAATGATGAGTTATTTTGGATTGATTATGGCAATCGTTGTCAAATATAAGAAAGATGCTGGAATTGGTACCTTAGTTTCAATGATGTTGCCATACTCCATTATTTTCTTTATTGGATGGTCACTGTTCTTTATTGTCTGGGTATTTATTTTGGGGCTGCCAGTAGGACCAGGTTCACCAATTTATTTCACGCCGGGCAGTTAGTTTCATTATTAAACGATTAGGTTGTAAGGGTAAATAGCTTTCTATTTACCCTTTTTTACTTCTATTGATCTATGTATTTATAAGTAGTTATAAAATGACCATCATTAGATGGCTTGTTTGGTAGGTTATTATTGGTTTATTGATTTTATTGTATTAAATATTTGTTGTTATTTCATTATTACCCTAAAGTTAAATGAGAAATTAAATTTATTTGCATGATTACGTCAAGAATAGACTTGTTCTCAAGTTTGTTTTTATTTATGTATTATTTTAAATAAAAATAAGGGTGATTAATATGTATAGAATGACAATTTCCGCAAAATTATTCCTTGCATTTTTTTTTACTTTATTATTCATGTTTCCTATTTTTTGTTATTTGGTCATTTTTCA
>NZ_JAMPSW010000068.1:0-7683 GCF_028484855.1 Providencia sp. PROV033
TTTATTTTTTCTTAATTTCGCCCTTGTTTTGCTTTGATTTTTCCCTTGACCTTCCCCAAACATAGCTCTAAATAATTCGCGTTGTGATAAGGCGGCGAATACGCTAAGCCCTGGGAGCATACACAAGTATGTGACTAGGGTTAGCTTATGAAGCCAACACAGTCACAGCGTGAAGTATGACGAGCATTTAAGTCCTCAGCTTAGAGCGCAACCGTTTGATGGCCTGACTGTGGAGCTGACTCACCCGCGACTCCCCCACCTCCAACACCGCACCAATCTCCTTCAAATTCAGCTCTTCTTGGTAATACAGCGTCAGTACCATTTTTTCGCGCTCTGGCAATTGCTCTATCGCCGCCACTATTTGGTCTTTTAGGTTGGATTCCATCAATAAGCTCAGTGGATTACCGCCATCGTCTTCATCCATTGAAGGTTCGCAGCTTTCCCCGTGCACTTCGTGCCATTCATCGTAGGAGAACAGTTGGCTATTGTTGGTATCCAGCAGCACTTGGCGATATTCCGCCAGATCGATATCCAGCGCTTTGGCAATCTCAGGTTCAGTGGCACTGCGCCCAAGGTTTTGCTCAAGTTCACCAATGGCTTTGATCATTTCACGGGCTTGGCGACGCACGCTACGAGGAACCCAGTCACGGCTACGTAGCTCATCGAGCATAGATCCACGGATCCGCTGTACGGCATAGGTGGCAAAAGAGGCACCTAATGAGGCGTCGAAACGTTCTAATGCGTGGAGTAGCCCAATGCCACCCGCTTGAATTAAGTCATCGATATCAACGCTGGCAGGAAGTCGGACTTGCAGTTTCAGGGCTTCATGGCGTATTAGAGGGTAATAACTCTCCCATAGGCTATTTTTATTAATGACACCTTCGGCAGTATATAAATCACTCACAACCTGAATCACCCTTCAAGTTTTAACTAAAGGTAGCCATTATCTGTGTTACGCGTAATTTCAATCCGCAGAGTAAGGCACTAAATCAGCCGTGATTCTTTTTATCCTAAATAAATTTGATGAAACCCGATATTTTTTGATTCTATTTTTTGTTTTTTCTTTTGACCTTGCCCTTGCCTTTGACCTTGTTTTTGACCTTAACAATGTCAAAGCGCGCCCTAAATAATTCGTGTTGCAGCTAGGCGACGAAGGAGATTATCCCGATGAGCGTACATGAGTACGTGATTCCGGTGAGCGACTGAAGTCAACAACGCTGTGGCGCGAAGTATAACGGGCAAAAAAAAGACCAGCAAAGCTGGTCTTTAATAAAAAGCTCGATCACGAATTAACGTAACAGGCTCAGAACACCTTGTGGAACTTGGTTAGCATGTGCTAACACAGCAGTACCTGCTTGTTGCAGAATCTGACCACGGCTCATGTTAGAAACTTCTGTCGCGAAGTCAGCATCTTGGATACGGCTACGTGCTGCGCTCAGGTTGTTAGCAGAGTTGTTCAGGTTGTTGATAGTAGATTGCAAACGGTTTTGGATAGCACCTAAGCCTGAACGGAAGCCATCAACTAAATTCATTGCTTTGTCTATCTGCTCTAATGCTGATAGACTTGTAGGCTTGTTCGTTTTCTTAGCGCTCTCATATTGAGTTGGAGTTTGAGTTTGATCTTTTATTTTTACCTCAATAAAAACCTCTTCGCTTTTATTGTTTTTACCAACGACAAAAACTTTACTTTTTTCTACCAAACCTGATCCATCTAATGATTCGAAAACTTTCATACCTGAAAGGTTTTTAGCATCCGGATCTTCCTTCGCTTTATTCAAAGCACCCTCTGCTTCGTTGCCTTTAATTTCGTTACCTATAGCGCCTTTGTCTGATACCTTAAAATTAGATATACCTAAACTATCGCTGTCTACTTTTTCCAGATTGAGAGAGATAGTTTCATTATTGTTAGCACCTACTTGAATACTCATGTTAGTCTTTTGACTTAATACATTTACGCCGTTAAACTGGGTTTGATTAGAGATACGGTCGATCTCATCCAGACGCGCTTTAACTTCTTTATTGATAGAATCGATGTCGCTCTTAGTGTTAGTGCCGTTTTGTGCTTGAACAGTCAGTTCACGAACGCGTTGTAAGTTATCGTTGATTTCGTTAACTGCACCTTCAGCGGTTTGTGCGATAGAGATACCGTCGTTTGCGTTACGTGCAGCCTGAGTTAAACCTTTAACGTTTGCAGTGAAACGGTTAACGATTGCTTGACCCGCAGCGTCATCTTTTGCGCTGTTGATACGTGAACCAGAAGATAAACGCTCAATCGCACTACCCAGTACGCCTTGTGAACGGTTTAAGTTGTTCTGAGTAGTCAGAGACAGAATGTTGGTATTAATAACCTGTGCCATAATGTATTGTCCTTTTTCTTAATAGTCGATTAAGCACGCTGGCTTAACTCGGTAAATGTTGTCAGCAATAACATTATCGGCGGCACCCAAAACCCCTTTAGCCCTTTTTATAAAAATCTTTCATATTTCGAGGCTAAAGCCCGCTGGAATCAGCTTTTTTTACACGAAAATTTTTATTAAATTCTTTTTTTATCGTTAATTTCCCCATCATTTTTATTCAATAAGCCTAATTACCTGCCTTTTACGGTTTAACTCCCCCCATTATTATTTCGCCGAATAGTCTAATATTTTTCCCCAATTCGCCGATAAAGGACTAAATACGAATTTATTTTCAGGGTTTATATTCAGGAGAGATTTATGGCAGGCATATCCACACTCGGTATCGGGGCTAACTTAGACTTAAATGTGCAAATGGAGCAATTAGAGGCAATGGAAAGACGCCGCTTAGCCCCACTGACAAAACAGAAAGCCAGCTATGATGCGCAAATCAGTGCATTTGGTAAGATGCAATCTTCATTAGAAAAACTGAAAAAAGCGGCGGAAGATCTCAAAAAATATCAAGATATCAGCACCACTAAAGTCAGTGGTGAATATAAAGCCTTTGACGTGAAAACAGATGGTAAAGCAATTGCAGGTGTACATGATGTTAAAGTCACCAAACTGGCAAAAGCACAAACTATTGCGACAAAAGGCGTTGATGATAACAAAAAATTATTAGGTAACCGCGCAGCAGAACGCACCATTACAATCACTCAGCCTTCACAAAAAGAAGATAAAGATAAAATTGTTATCAAACTCGATAATGAACACACTTCATTAATCGAGCTTGCAGATGCGATTAATAAAACCGATAAAGGCGTTTCGGCCTCTGTTATTAAAGACAAAGATAACAAATATCATCTTGTTGTTACTTCTAAAAAAGCAGGAACCGATAGTCGTATCTCCATCAATGTAGAGGGAGATGACAATCTTGCTGCTATGTTGAATGTGCAGTATAAAATTGATAAAGATGGCAAGGTCACACTAAATACAGACCCTACAACAGGGATGGTTCCTAAAGTTGATCCACAAAACGCACAATTAATCATTGATGGTTTCGAATTAGAATCTCAAACCAACGAAGCCAAAGACCTGTTTCCTGGTTTAACCCTGTCTTTAAAGAAAGGGAGTGAAGATGGCAAATCAGAACATTTAATTATCTCTGAAGATATTGAGCCAGCTAAGGGCAAAATTAAAGCGTGGGTGGATGCCTATAATGAGTTCCAAACCTTAGCCAAAGAGCTCACTAAATATACCCCAACGAAAAAAGGCACTGCACCGGATAAAACCAATGGTCCATTAATTGGTGATTCCACTTTACGTGCAATTCAAAGTACCTTACGTACCCAAGTGCGTAGTCCACAAGATAGCGGTGAATTAAACCTGCTGAATAAAATGGGTATTAAGCAAAAACTGGACGGTACGTTAGAGATCGACAATAAAAAACTCGATAGTGCTCTAAAAGATAACCCATCTAGCGTAAAAGTATTCTTTGCCGGTGACGGTGAGAAAACTGGATTTGCGACCGAAAACTTTAACGTCTTAAAAGAGACCTTAGATAGCAAAGAAGGTACGCTGCATAACGCCACAGATGGCGTACAGAAGAAAAAGAAAAGCATCGATAAACGTATCGAGCAAACCAATAAACAAATTGAAAACACCATGGATATTTATCGTCGTCAGTTCCAAAACCTCGATAAAATGATGAGTTCATTAAATAGCACCACTAATTCATTAGGCAGACTTTTAGGTTAACCGCATGTATCAACGTAAAGCTAATCAAGCCTATCAGCAGGTCAGTTTGGAGAGTGAAATCGCCAATGCGACCCCGTATCAACTGATCCAAATCCTGTTTAAAGGGGCCTTAAGTGCCCTTAAACGGGGAGAGATTTTTATGGAACAGGGGAACATTGCTGAAAAGGGTAAAGAAATCTCAAAAGCCATCGACATCATTGACACGGGATTAAAACAATCGCTAAATTACGAGGCTGGTGGCGAACTTGCTGAAAATTTAGCGAGTTTGTATGAATACATGACGCGGCAATTGCTCCGCGCCAACATAGAAAACAACGTGACTTATGTCCAAGAAGTTTACCAATTACTCTCCGATATCGCCTCTGCATGGCAACAAATCGGTGTAAATGTGGATGAAAGATAACCAGGTGGACAATAAAAATCCTCTCTATTTACTTGAAATATATCGTAATGTCTTAATATTAAGTGAAAACTTAGTTTCGCTCGCACAATCAGGGGAATGGGAGTCATTAATCTCCCGAGAAACTGAATATGTCCTTGCCGTTGAGAATTTAACGGCTTTGACTCAAGAATATGAGCAGGAACAACCTATTACTGACGACTTTGTGCAGTTACTACACCAGATCATTGAAAACGAACGAGTGACAAAAGAACACTTACAAAATCATTTGAATTTTTTAAGTAAAGAAATCAAACAGCTCGACCAACAAAAGGTATTGAATAATAGCTACGGCCAATTTGATCAACCCGATGCTCCAAGGGTTATTAAACCTCTCGAGTAAACGGTAAAGTGTCAGGCAGTTCACCTGACGCTTAACTTAATAGGACAACTCAATTGGCACCAAGAACACAATAGCAGCTCCCCGAATCACACTTGTTGGGTCTCGGGAAGCCGTAAAATAGACGGGAAATGCTGTTACTTTAATTTTTACTGCTGTTTTAATCTTTGCTGCTTTTTAAGCTTTTTCAACAACATATTGCGCTTTAACGTGGATAAGTGGTCGATGAACACTTTACCGTTTAAATGGTCAATTTCATGTTGCATGACAATCGCTAAAAACTCATCACTGTCGACAACAAACTCCTTGCCGTCACGGTCAAACGCCTTCACCTTCACACGCAAAAAGCGTGGCACATCCGCGTAAACATCCGGTACGGATAAGCAACCCTCTTGATAGCTAGTCTCCCCTTCGCTCTCAATAATTTCTGGGTTGATAAATACCATTGGCTGATTACGTTCTTCCGAAATATCAATCACCATAATGGCTTTGGTTTCGGCAATTTGCGTTGCCGCCAGCCCGATACCATTATCAGTGCTGTACATGGTTTCAATTAAATCATCGACCAATGTTTGTACTGCTGCGAAATCCGTAACGGGACTGCACTGAATACGCAATCTTTCATCTGGAATTTCAATAATTTCTCTTACTGCCATAGCTAAAATCCTGTTGATTCAATTACTTTTACTCAAGTCTATAGAATTAGTATCGCCCTTTTTTTACGTATAAAAGATGCAAAAAATGGCAAAGTCACTTGAATATGAAATTTTCACAGAAAAATAACATGATCTGAGAAAAAACACACCTGAAATCACCAGAAAATTCACCGTGTAACCCCGTTCTACAGGCAAGATCCAATGTATTTCATCAAAATAAGACAATCCGTATAAACAAGTATTTGTAAATTTTACATGGTAAACCGACCAAAATATAAATCTGAATTAACACTGATTAGATAGCTTAGCTATAATTTTATTTCGACTTTCTATTTAATACTGTTTTTAACAGGAAAATTACATGGGATAAGCCGAGTTTTGTTCGCTGATACCCCTTTTCTTTAAATACATAACCCAACATAAGCTTACGTTTTTAATACTTAATCATAATTCTTACCTTTGCTTTGCTCGCTGTTTAATTAATGATGAAGACCTGTTCGATGACCAATATTCCTTACACCACAAACACACGTTTTAGCGCCGGATTAGGCTTAGGTAATTTTAAAAATGGTAACGCCATCGCAGCCGGTGCTCAGTATCAAGTTAAGCAAAACTTGAATCTGCGCAGTTCTATTTCTTGGAATAACTCTGATAGAGCCGTTATCGGAGCCGGTATTGCCTACGGTTGGTGATATTGAACCAATAACTATCTTTATTCTTCTTGTCATATTTATTAGCATCAATGTAAATTGATGCTAATTTTTATTTAACGATTAATTATCAATACCACTGTTTAATTTCTTACTATTAAATTTAAATCACTCAAATCATTATTAGGCATACATTAAACCTTTTCTTCACACTTATTATTCATCATTTAATTGCAACACCTGACATCCCTCTATACAATGCTCAGCTTTCTCAAATTCATTACCTTAACTTATTCATAAAGCCATTATTGTGAAACTACTTTTTTCTCTTTCATTAACGACCGCGATTCTTTCTGGATTATGGGCATGGGTAGCTGATGTCTTCGGGCTAATCAGTTGGGCGGGCTTTTTAGGCTGCACGGCGTATTTTGCCTATCCCAAAGAAGGGATAAAAGGATTGCTTGTCACTGCATTAACCGCACTCAGTGGTGTGGCTTGGGGTTTGGTCATTATTCATAGCGATAAGCTCACCCATGACCTACCTAATTTTGCAGGCTACTTTGTGACCACGATTATCGCTTTTATCATGTGCTTTCAAGCCCAAAAATCGTGGCTGGCCTATATTCCAGGAACCTTTATCGGCGCCTGTGCAACCTTTGCAGCGCAAGGTAATTGGCGCTTAACTATTCCATCACTTATTGTGGGTGTTTTATTTGGTTACGCTATGAAGCAAAGTGGTCTCTGGTTAGTCAAAAAACTGGATAAAGCCCCTTGACGCATAATGAGGGTATCCAAGTACCCTCTGGCGATAAAAATAAATTACCTTTATTTATAGGATATCGACGCTGCGCTAATTTTATTTGCTAAGCAGCCAGTTATTTTAATATTTGAGTTTGATAGGTATGCCGTATTCATGAGTTGGAACATTGCCTTACCATAATCATTTCCAACTGATTCTAATTTACTCGACCGCCAATTTGCCGTCACCGCCCCCAATCAAGTGTGGTGCGGCGATGTGACGTATATTTGGACAGGAAAACGATGGGCGTATCTCGCTGTTGTGTTAGACCTTTTTGCACGGAAACCTGTTGGTTGGGCACTCTCCACGTCCCCCGACACCACGTTGACCTTAAAAGCTCTGCAAATGGCTTGGGAAATGCGCGGTCAACCAAAAGGACTGATGTTTCATAGCGACCAGGGCAGTCATTATACCAGCCTTGAGTATCGTCAACGGTAATGGCGCTATCAAATAGTCCAAAGTCTGAGTCGACGAGGTAACTGTTGGGACAACAGTCCAATGGAGCGATTTTTTAGAAGTTTAAAACATGAATGGATGCCTTCAATAGGTTATGGAAGCCTAAAAGAAGCAGAACACGGAATTATTCGTTACATCACAGGCTATTACAGCAACATCAGGCCTCACTGGTATAACGGAGGGTTGACCCCC
>NZ_JAMPSW010000069.1:0-15081 GCF_028484855.1 Providencia sp. PROV033
ATTTTTTGCGTTGATTTCTTTCCTTTTAGCCCTGAATAATGACTTACCACAATAGCGTTAATTGTTTCTCCACTACTATTTAATATAAAGAACACTCCTTTTTTTGTAGTATCCTCATCACTTTCTTTATTAATATCATTATTCTCAAATTCTTTATTAATTTCATTAATCATAAAATATTCACTATTATTGAATTTATAAAATAAATGCGTATTTTCATGAATGGAGATCACCCAATAACATCCATTGAGATCGGGTAATAACATTTGAGCAGATCGCTGAATAACATCGATGGAGATCACTTTAGGCTCATTTTGTTATTCGGTGATCTCCATCAATGTTATTAAAACTTCACAGGTGTGTTGATCTGTATCTTTTACCACTCCAGTAAAGGATACCTATGCCGACAGCTCCAATATCTATGAGAAAACTTAAAGAAATACTCAGACTTAAATATGGTGCCGGGCTCAGCCATCGTCAGATTGGCCGTAGTCTTGCGATATCCCCCTCCGTTGTATCTAGGTATGCCAACCGGGCGGCTCAGCTTGGTATTAAGCAGTGGCCATTGCCCTCAGAATGGGATGATACTGCACTAAAGCATGCGTTCCTTCAAACGCAGGTGAAAATGAAAAAACACTCCCTGCCAGACTGGGCTACGATCCATAAAGAGCTACGTAATAAATGCGTGACGCTACAACTGCTCTGGGAAGAGTACAGTGAACGCAATCCAGGCGGATTTTACAGTTATAACCATTATTGCCGGATGTACCGAGAATGGCTAAAAACCACCTCACCATCAATGCGTCAAGTCCATAAAGCGGGTGAAAAACTCTTTGTTGATTACTGTGGGCCAACCGTTGACATTACCAACCCTGATACTGGGGAAATCAGAACCGCGCAGATCATCGTGGCTGTTCTCGGTGCGTCAAGTTACACATGGGCTGAGGCCACTTGGTCTCAGAAGCTTGAGGACTGGGTTATGAGCCATGTTCGTTGCTTCCGATGGCTGGGCGGTGTTCCTGAGCTTGTTGTTCCAGACAATCTGAAAAGCGCCACGTCACGGGCCTGTAGGTATGATCCTGACGTTAATCCAACCTATCAGCAGATGCTTGAGCATTACAATGTTGCCGTGATACCAGCGCGACCACGTAAACCAAAAGATAAAGCTAAAGCAGAAGTCGGTGTTCAGGTTGTTGAACGCTGGATCATGGCCCGTATCAGGCATGAAACCTTCTACAGCCTAGCATCACTTAACCAGCGTATCAGGGAGTTACTGGAAAGGCTGAATAGCAAGGTCATGCAGAAACTAGGGTGTTCGCGAGCAGAGCTCTTCAACCAACTTGATAAACCCGTGCTGAACCCCCTTCCTGAGGCAGGTTACAGCTATACTCTGGTGAAACAAGTCAGAGTCCATGCGGATTACCATGTGGAAATTGACAAACATTACTACTCGGTACCCAGTTCACTGCTGGGCTTACAGCTAGAAGCATGGATCTCGGGTGAACTGGTCAGACTGTTTAATCAGGGGCAGGAAGTAGCGACACATCCCCGAAACCGAAACTATGGCTACAGTACCCGTGAAGAGCATATGCCGGAAGCTCACCGTCAGCATGCCACCTGGACCCCGGAACGGCTTCTGGAGTGGGCCGAGCACGTTGGCAGTGAAACTTATGATTACGTCCTTCACATCCTGAGCTCACGCCCGCACCCTGAGCAAAGTTACCGGTTCTGCCTGGGTCTCCTGAACCTTCATAAAAAATACAGCAAGGCCAGACTTAACGCAGCCTGTGCACGAGCGTTGAAAACTCAGGTATGGCGGCTTGCGGGAATAAAATCGATCTTGGAAAAAGGTCTGGATAAACAGCCTGTTCCTGAAAACAAACCTGACCTGCTATCAACGTTGGAACATGAAAACGTTCGCGGCAGTAAATACTACCACTGATATGGAAGCCAATAATGAACCATCTTTATGAACAACTCGCTGAACTGAAACTCACAGGCTTCCTCGATGCCCTAAAAAACCAGATCGCACAACCTGGTGCATACCTGGAGCTGGGGTTCGAAGAACGCCTGTCATTACTGGCTTCAGAAGAACTGACCTGCCGCGAAAACAGGAAAGCAGAGCGCCTGGTGAAACAGGCGCGGTTCAGACTTAGCGCCGAGTTATCAAAACTGGATTACCGAAGCAGCAGGGGCCTGAATAAGACCCTCATCCGTTCGCTCGGTCAGGGAAACTGGTTGAACCTTAAACAAAACCTGTTGCTGACGGGGGCGACAGGCAGTGGCAAAACCTATCTGGCCTGTGCGCTCGGCCACAATGCCTGCCGACAAGGATATAAGGTCTATTACTACCGTCTGAAGGCGCTGATGGATCTGTGTTACCAGGGACATGCGGACGGACGCTATAGCAAACTGCTGACAAAACTGAATCACAGCGATCTGCTGATTCTGGACGACTGGGGGCTGGAGCCTCTGTCGTCAGAACAACGCAGCGATCTACTGGAAATAGTGGATCTCATGTACCGGCGAGGTTCTATCATTGTCGTGAGCCAGTTACCGGTGGAAAGCTGGTACAAGATGATCGGGGACTCAACGCATGCGGATGCCATCCTGGATCGGTTGGTTCACGGGAGCGTCAAGATAGACCTTAAAGGAGAGTCAATGCGAAAAATGCAAACCTTGTTGACCGAAGGAGATCAGTGAAGTTAATGTAACAATGGTTCTGTGAAAGTGACACGAACCGATCTTCATCAATGTTACTCACCGATCTCCTTCATGGTAATACTCAATAAATGCTAATTTAGTATATTATCTATTTACCTCATATTGAATGTGAAATGGTTATATTAAAATTAGCAAGGAGTGATAATAATAGAATGGCTGATATTCAGAAATGTGAATAAAAATTATCAAAAATAGAAAAACGCATGATAGCCTTAGGAAAACAGCAGAAAATAGAGGCAAGCTAATTGTAGTCTGACAATGAGAATAAAGGCGATACATACAGCACAACTAGGTGAGTTCGACCAACAAAAAATGCCCCCAAATAGATGGACACGGGCGCTAACCCTGCATTCATTGTCAAGAAAATGGGATACACATCATCAAAGATGGATACATGGTGTAGATAGAGCGAGGATGACAGAAAATAACGTAAACTAAATTGCTATTTTGGGTAAAAATGCCCCATCACTGCCCCACAAAGGCAATGACAAGGCAGTTAATTCATAATATTCAAATAGATAAATACATTACACCGGCATTGACATAATCTCTTGGTACGCTGCCACCAGCTTATTACGCACCTGGATACCCATTTGCAGGCTCAGGCTAGCTTTTTGCATATCGACCATCACATCATTTAATGAAACATCAGGCTTACCGAGGGTGAAATCCTGCACTTTTTGCGCAGATTGCACGCGGGTTTCATTGATTTGGTTCACGGATGCCACTAAGTGATCGGCAAAACCCACCGGCTCGACAACGGGTTTGGTGTTATGTGCCGCTTGAGTTGCCACCACATTTAATTGGGAAACCACCCCTTCAATCGCTTGAATCGTCATTCTGTTCTCTTCAGTTAATCTCGGTTGAACGGTAAATTGAGCAAAAAATTGCCGTCACGAATTTTAGTTTGCCTACCCTACCACACCGTTTTTTACTTGAAGCCGATAAATAACACCAAAATTATAGGCTGATTCCGTCATTAGATTGCATCAAGACAATAAATAATAGCAGCGTAAAAAAATGAGGTTACGAAGAGGGAAATAAGATTGTTTCACCAAACGTATATTCATCCGTTTAGTTTGCATAGCAGGGAATATTTATGAGTACCGCATCTAAAGATACGGGGGAGGCCAAAAAAGGTTTTGCCTCACTGATCGAAAGCATCAAAGCCGACCCGAAAATACCGTTAATTATTGCCGGTGCTGCTGCGATATCTATTATTGTCGCCCTGCTCCTCTGGTTCCGTAGCCCTGACTATCGTGTGCTGCTGAGTAACCTTAGCGCAAAAGATGGTGGCGATATTGTCGGTCAATTGACCCAGATGAACGTCCCTTATCAAATCGCGGATAACGGCAGCGCTATTCTTGTGCCTGCCGATAAAGTCCATGAATTACGTTTGAAACTGGCGCAATCAGGTCTACCGAAAGGCGGAAATACCGGTTTTGAACTGCTTGATAAAGAACAATTTGGTATCAGCCAATTTAGCGAGCAAATCAACTACCAGCGCGCCCTTGAAGGGGAATTGTCTCGTACCATCGAATCTCTCAGCCCAGTTCAAAGCGCTCGAGTCCATTTAGCTATCCCTAAACCAACCTTATTCGTCCGTGAACAAAAACTGCCGACCGCCTCGGTCACTGTCGGTTTATTACCGGGCAGAATGTTAGATGAAGGGCAAATTAGCGCTATCGTCCACATGGTTTCAAGCAGCGTGACCGGCTTAACCGCCGCCAACGTGATCATTGTCGATCAAACGGGTCGCCTGCTGACCAACAACGACAACAGCCAGCAATCTGCCAACAGCGCACAAATCAAAATGACCAAAGAGATGGAAGCCCATCTTAAAGAGCGCATTGAAGATATTCTGTCGCCATTAGTCGGTCGTGCCAATATTCACGCGCAAGTCACCGCGCAAATGGATTTTTCAAAAGTTGAACAGACTTCTGAAGAGTACAAACCAAACCAAACCCCTGATGCGGCTGCGGTTCGTTCTCGCCAGAACAGCGAAAGCCTGCAAAACAGTAACGGTGGCCCAAGTGGCGTACCGGGCGCATTATCGAACCAACCGGTAAGCGCACCGAGCGCACCGATTGATGCTAATAAAGAAAGTACCGATGGGAAAACTGCTGGGAATACCCGTAATGGCACCCTCAATACCCAGCGTGATGAAACCACAAACTACGAAGTGGATCGCAAAATCAGTCACACACAGCGCCAAATTGGTGTCGTTGACCGACTGTCTGTTGCGGTGATCGTCAATTACCAATCCCAAGAAGGTGAGAAAGGCCCAGAAATGAAGCCGCTCCCACCAGAAATGTTGCAACAAATTGATGCACTGACCCGTGAAGCAATGGGCTATTCCGCGCAGCGTGGCGACTCAATCAACATTACGAACTCCCTATTTACTGACGATACGCCAGTGGTTGAAGAGCCTTCGTTGTTGAATAACCCGCAAGTGATTGGCCAAGCGTTAGATTACGGCAAAATCTTGCTAATCGCGTTGATTGCTTGGTTTATGTGGCGCTTCGGTATCAAACCTCAGTGGGTGAAATATCGCAAAACCCAACAAGCGCAAATCGATGCTGAAATGTCCATTGCTAATGCATCCCAAGTCAAAGCGCCGTTCGTGGTGGAAGAAGAAATTAGTGAAGATATGGACGAGAAAACCCGTCGCCGTCTTACTCGTCAACGTGTTAGCGCTGAAATTCAAAGCCAGCGTATTCGTGAAATGGCAGAGAAAGACCCACAAATCGTGGCAATGGTTATCCGTCAGTGGTTAGGAAAATCCCAATGAATTTAACTGGAACAGAAAAAAGTGCCGTAATGTTGATGACACTCGGCGAAGATCAGGCGGCGGAAGTGTTTAAGCACCTGAATCCCAAAGAAGTTCAGCAGTTGAGTATGGCGGTGTCCAACATGCGCCAAATCTCCAACAACGAACTGGCGGAAGTGCTCACCGAGTTTGAAGAGTCGGCAATTCAGTTTGCCGCCTTAAATATTAATACCAACGACTACCTGCGTTCGGTATTGGTCAAAGCCCTTGGGGAAGAGCGTGCTACCAGCCTGTTGGCAGATATTTTCGATAAACAAGATACCACCTCTGGTATCGAAAGCCTCAATTATATGGAGCCACAAACGGTTGCCGATATTATTCGTGACGAACATCCACAGATCATCGCTACAATTTTGGTTCACTTAAAACGCAACTTAGCGGCTGATGTTTTAGAACTGTTCGAAGAGCGCCAACGTAACGACATTATGCTGCGTATTGCAACATTTGGTGGCGTTCAGCCAGCCGCATTAGCCGAGCTGACCGAAGTGCTGAACAACCTGCTGGACGGTCAGAACCTCAAGCGCAGCAAAATAGGTGGCATAAGAACCGCGGCAGAAATTATCAACCTGATGAAAAATCAGCAAGAAGAAAGCGTTATCGATGCCATGCGTGATTACGATGGTGAGCTGGCTCAGCGCATTATCGACGAAATGTTCCTGTTCGAAAACCTTATCGAATTGGACAACCGCAGCATTCAACGCATTCTGCAAGACGTATCTACCGACTCGCTGGTTATTGCCCTCAAAGGCAGCAACCAAGCACTGCGCGACCATTTCCTCAACAATATGGCAGCGCGTGCAGCCGAGATTGTTCGCGACGATCTGGAATCTCGAGCACCAGTCCGTATGTCACAAGTGGAAACCGAACAGAAGGCTATTCTGATGATTGTTCGCAGTTTAATGGAAAACGGCGAAATCGAGATTGGTGGTGGAGACGACGTGTATGTCTAATACATCCAAAAATAATCAGCAGTGGCAGCCTTGGCAGTTACGGGAACTTAATCAATGGGATCTGAATTCATCGGCTATCCCGCCGTTGAATGAAGTTCCTGAACCGAACACGCCGAAAGTCCCCTGCTTAGAGCCAAAAGAAGTGCTCGAGCAGATAAACCTGCTGGATAACATCAAAGAGGATGCCCAGAAAACGGGCTTCCAACAAGGCTTTGAAAAAGGTCAAAAAGAGGGTTATCAAGCTGGTTTTACGGAAGGTTTACGTTCTGGTGAGCAGCAAGGGAGTGAGCAAGCCCTCGCCCTTCAGCAACCGGTGATTGAAACATGGCAAAAACTGTTATCAGAATTTCACTATTCGCTGGATACCTTTGACACGGTCGTCACTACCAAATTACTGCAAATCGCGCTAACCGCTGCGAAACAAGTGTTGGGGCAATCTACCGTGTGTGATGGTACCGCGCTGCTAGAAGAAATTAGCCATTTAATGCAACAAAAACCAATATTTGCGAGCCAGCCTGAACTGCATGTGAACCCGAATCATGTGGCGCTTATCGAACAACACTTAGGCTCATTGTTAGACTTGAATGGCTGGCGCTTAGTCGCTGACCCAAGCCTGCATATGGGTGGCTGTCGCGTGGTCGCTGAAGATGGTGAAATTGATATGACGGTCGCCACTCGCTGGCAAGAATTATGCCGTCTATATGCACCGGAGAGCTTGTCATGACTGCGATACTCGGCCGTTGGATAGCGTCTCTTGATGACTTAGAGTCACGCATGAAAGGCATTCCGATGGTACGCCGCTATGGACGTTTGACCAAAATTACCGGTCTCGTGATGGAAGCCGAAGGCATTAAAATGCCTTTAGGCGCCACCTGCTATATCGAACGTATAATTAATGGTGGCACTGACGAAGTTGTCTGCGAAGTGGTTGGCTTTAACGGACCTCGCATGTTGTTGATGCCGCTCTCCGACCTCGAAGGTATTTCGCCGGGTGCACGCGTGTATGCGCAAACGTCTGGAGAAGACGGACAAACAAGTCGCCTGCTCCCTCTTGGTAATGAACTACTTGGACGCGTATTAGATGCCCAAGGAACTCCGTTAGATGGCAAAGGACCACTGGCAACCAAACAACGTGCTCCGTTGATCACGCCGTCCATCAACCCGCTGGAGCGTACGCCAATCCACGATATTTTAGATGTGGGCGTACGAGCAATTAACTCGCTGTTAACTGTCGGTCGTGGTCAACGTATGGGGCTATTTGCAGGTTCCGGCGTCGGTAAAAGCGTGCTACTTGGCATGATGGCGCGTTTCACTCAAGCAGACATTATCGTTGTCGGGCTAATCGGTGAGCGTGGGCGCGAAGTTAAAGACTTTATTGAAAATATCTTAGGTGCTGAAGGGCTACGCCGTGCCGTTGTCGTTGCCGCGCCTGCGGATGTTTCGCCGTTACTACGGATGCAAGGCGCATCTTACGCTACCCGCATCGCGGAATATTTCCGTGACCAAGGCAAAAGCGTATTGCTGATCATGGATTCACTCACACGCTACAGTATGGCACAGCGTGAAATTGCGCTTGCCGTTGGTGAACCCCCAGCAACCAAAGGCTATCCACCGTCTGTTTTTGCGAAATTACCTGCCCTTGTTGAGCGTGCGGGTAATGGGAAAAACGGCGGCTCGATTACCGCCTTTTATACCGTGTTGACTGAAGGGGATGACCAACAAGACCCAATTGCAGACTCCGCGCGCGCTATTTTAGATGGACATATTGTTCTGTCACGTTCATTGGCAGAATCTGGGCACTACCCTGCCATTGATATTGAAGCGTCCATTAGCCGTGCCATGACGGAGCTTATCGCCAAAGAACATTATCGTAAGATCCAGCGCTTTAAACAGCTCACCTCCAGCTATCAACGCAACCGTGACCTGATTAACGTCGGCGCTTACGCCATGGGTAGCGATCCAATGCTCGATACCGCAATTCAGTATTACCCAAGAATGTCGAAGTTTTTACAGCAAGATATTGATGAACGTTGTGATTATCAAACCGCTTGTGAACAACTGGCTCATGTTGTTCCCAATGAATAACGAGGAATGCGATGTCCAATAGTCATGCATTAGCGACCTTACTGAGCTTAGCAGAAGATGCCTCAGAGGAAGCGGCTAAAGTCCTTGCTCAAGTTCGCCAAACGCACACGCAAATGGCGGAGCAGTTGCACATGTTGGAAAACTATCAGTCGGAATATCGGCAGAAATTAAACCAAACATTGCACACGGGTATGGACTCGGACAAATGGCAGAACTATCAGCAATTTCTTGTGACTTTAGAACTGACTATCGAGCAGCAACAACAGCAATTAACGCTCTGGGAACAGCGCGTCAGTGACGCCAATCGTCATTGGCAAGAAAAACAGCAACGCGTCAATGCGTTCGATACCCTGATCCAGCGTGCTGAACACACGCAAAACCAACGTCAAAATCGCTTAGAGCAAAAGCAGATGGATGAATTTGCTCAACGCGCGACTTTACGGAGAACCCAATAAATGGACGTCAATGCAAACCTGTTGCCGGTCACCCCTACCGCTAACACCGCGAAGGAACAGCCGCGAGACAAGCAAATTGATGAAAACCAAGCGCCTGCCGTCCCTTTTCAGGCCATGCTTGAAAACCAGCAATCGCCAGAAAAAAACGGCGATAGCGCCCCTGTGCTCAATGGCAGTGCTAACGAAACGCCTTTGAACCAACAGATCAGTGAGCAAAAACAATCTGATGCAGCTACAGCCAACTCAGAAAAATCCACTGACGCGCCATTAGCAACGGACAAAATCGCAACCACAGAAAATCAGTTAGCTGAAAAAGAATCCATTCAAAACCAGTTAGCTCAAAAACAACAAGCTGAAAATACCTTAGCACAGCTGAATTTCCGTCGTGATCTTAATGCACAATCACCACTGCAAGCGGAGCTATTAACAGGTAAACAAGGCGATGAACAAGCCTTAATCAGCCAATTAAAACAAGCGATGGATGAGCGTATTCAAGCGGCTGCTAAGCCGCAAACCAGCGCGGAGAAACCCTCTGCAACTCCGTTCACACAAACGCTGCAACAACTGACGGATGTGGCACGTAACGTAACGCCATTTGATGATAAAACCTTGGCTGGAGCTCAATTGCAGCTCACCGGAGAAGCCGATGAACCGACGCTCGCTTTAATGGGCAAAAAAGAAGTGGGTGAACGTCGCGATCAGGCTCTATTTGCGTTGGATAATCCACGTGCAATCCCAACGAAAGATCTGAATCAAGATGCGCTATCGCTGGGTAAAAAAGCTCCAAGCACAGAATCTCTGTCACAAATCGCCAATGCGACAGCTGAAAATACCCAGAATCTGCAAAATAGCGCTAAAGGGGCTTTTAGTGTTCAAGCTGAAAGCGGCGCATTTAGCAACACCGCAACACCGACGGTAACCCATGTTGCAGGCATTATGGCAACACCATCTGCCACACCAATGCCAACAGCAACACCTGCGATGCCAACGCCAACCATGAACTTTGCTGTGCCGTTTGGTACTGAAGCTTGGCAGCAACAACTTAGCCAGCAAATGCTGTTTTTCTCTCGCCAAGGGGTTTCTCAAGCGCAAATTCGCTTACATCCTGAAGAGTTAGGTTCCCTCAATGTGCATTTGCGTATCGAAGATAATCAAGCCGTGATGCACTTTGTTTCTCCACATAGCCATGTTCGTGCTGCGATGGAAAGCATGATGCCAGTCCTGCGCAGTGCATTGCAGGAAAGTGGTATTCATTTAGCTCAAGGCTCCGTGGGGCAAGATAATTTTAGCGGTCAATCAAACGCTGATCAGCAATCTCGCCAACATGATGGGCAAATTCAGCCAACCCATTCATCAATGGGCGCGGTGGGCATCAGTGAATCTCATGCCAGCGTGAGTGGAGTTAAATTGCCAACACATCAAGGCGGAATTAACACCTTTGCCTAAGAAATAATCTAATGGCGGTAATTTCAAGTCTAAAGCGTCGAGTTACCGCCTTTTTGTTTCGTTTTTCACTCATTTAACTCTTCCCAATCTAGGGATAATGCTAGAGATCATAAAGTATAAAACTCCGTATGGGTTTGGCATTTACAACAGGAATTTTGCAACATGTCGTCTTCACGCAATCAATCTAAACGTTCGAACAAAGGGTTAATTTTGCTGTTTGCCCTCATTGCCTTAGCCGGTGCAGGTTTCGGTGGTTACAGCTGGTGGACGACAAAACAAGAGGCGCAGGAGACTGCAAATGGGGAAGAAAAACGCCCAAATATGCCTCAACCGATTTTTATGGAGTTAGAACCGTTTACCGTTAACCTACCAGGGGTAAACAATGCGGCAGATCGCGTGCTCTATATCCACATCACCTTACGTCTAGCGAATGAAAAGTCGCGTAAGCAACTTCATGAATACCTACCAGAAGTACGTAGCCGCCTACTGTTATTGCTGTCAGAACAGCAATCTAAAAATATGGGTACTAACGAGGGTAAGTTGCAATTAATGAAAGATATTAAGGGGACACTTACCCCTACCCTGATCCCAGGTGATCCTGATCAGGATATTTCAGACGTGTTATTTACTACTTTTATTCTGCGGTAAGACCCATGAGCGATAATATTTTATCTCAGGCTGAAATTGATGCGCTACTCAATGATAATGCGCCATCAAGTAACCAGCCATCAACGGATCTCCAAGACAAAGACAATGTTCGCCCTTATGACCCGAATACCCAACGTCGGGTATTTCGTGAACGTATGCAGTCCTTGGAAATTATTAATGAGCGTTTTGCCCGCCAGTTCCGTATGGGGTTATTTAACATGTTGCGCCGCAGCCCGGATATTACGGTTGGCGCCATCAAAATCGAACCTTATCATGAATTTGCGCGTAACTTGCCAGTTCCAACCAACCTGAACTTGATCCACATGCCACCGCTTCGTGGTACCGCACTGTTTACTTTCGAACCTGCGTTAGTGTACATCGCCGTGGATAACCTGTTTGGGGGAGATGGTCGATTCCCTGTTCGTTCGGAAGGTAAAGAGTTTACCAATACAGAACAACGCATTATCAACCGTATGCTGAAGCTGGCTTTAGGCGCTTACCGTGATGCGTGGAAGCCGATTGCGGACGTTGAAGTCGAGTATGTGCGCTCTGAAATCCAAGTTAAATTCACCAACATCACCACTTCCCCGAACGATATCGTGGTTACGACCCCGTTCTTAGTGGAAATTGGTAATACCGTCGGTGAGTTCAGTATCTGTATTCCTATTGCCATGATTGAGCCATTGCGTGAGCGGTTAATTAACCCACCAATGGAGCAAGGGCATCAAGAAAATGAAGCGTGGGTAACCAATTTAGTCACGCAAGTAAAACGTTCAGAACTTGAACTGATTGCCAATTTGGTTGAGATCCCGCTGCGTATTTCTCGTTTACTGCAATTGCAAAAAGGGGATGTGCTCCCTATCGAGAAACCTGACCGTCTTATCGTCAATGTTGATGGCGTACCCGTATTAACCAGTCAATACGGTACCCAAAACGGCCAGTATGCGCTGCGTGTGGAACATTTGATTAATCCTGTTTTAAACACTCTAGATGAGGAAAGTACCAATGAGTGAGGCGAAGAATTCTCTTGATGCATCAACCAACCACAATGAAGAGGATCTGTGGGCTGAGGCGCTGGAACAGCAAAAACAAGCGGAATCCGCCTCCGCAGGTATGCAAAATTTCGATAATTTCGACGGACAAAACCCGTTAAATCAGTTATCTGATGTCGATATGATCATGGATATTCCTGTTCGCCTATCGGTGGAACTGGGTCGCACTAAAATGACGATTAAAAAATTACTGAGCCTGTCTCAAGGTTCGGTGGTTTCTTTAGATGGTTTAGCGGGCGAACCGCTGGATATATTGATCAACGGTTATTTAATTGCTCAAGGTGAAGTGGTCGTGGTGTCTGACAATTATGGTATTCGTATCACTGACATCATCACGCCATCAGAACGTATGCACCGCTTGAGCCGCTAGAAATGCCTGACGAAACAGCGGTATCTTTACAAACCGAGGTGTCCTTGCAGGCACCACCTTCACAAATTGATTCGGCGCACACTCAAAAACCTTTTTTGACCAGCACAGTCAACAGCGAAGGTCACTCCGCACAAGCTATCAACCAAAATGATAGCTTATCGCAGATTTCAGGCGCACTTGGTGGGATTATTTTACTGATCTTGCTGGGTGCGTGGCTGTTTAAAACGTTTGGGTTTGGACGTAATCCACTTGTTAAGCAGCAACTGATTAATGTGAAAGGTCGTTGTACTCTCGGTGGCAAAGAGCGCGTTGTCGTGGTGGAAGTGAATAACGAATATTTAGTGCTGGGCGTCACATCACAATCCGTGAATTTGCTGCACCAGTACCCTGCACCATTGGAAAACGATGTAGTGAACTTTGCCTCTGAACCGTTAACGTTTCAGTCGATTTTCAAGAAAAAACAGGATGCTGCTAACGCTGCGGCACCTGAAAAACAGTAACCGGAAGCGCCTATGTCACCTTTAAAATCTGCTGCCATTATCAGCGCTCTGTTACTTGTTCTGCCA
Source organism: Providencia sp. PROV033 (assembly GCF_028484855.1). Taxonomy (NCBI): domain Bacteria; kingdom Pseudomonadati; phylum Pseudomonadota; class Gammaproteobacteria; order Enterobacterales; family Morganellaceae; genus Providencia; species Providencia sp. PROV033. The sequence goes on from NZ_JAMPSW010000069.1 coordinate 13,127, forward strand.
CAATCTGCCTCTGCGGCATTACCTGCCGTGATCAGCCATACATTAGCCGATGGTGGTCAATCTTGGTCGTTACCCGTTCAAACTTTGCTGTTTTTAACCTTGCTGGGTTTTATCCCCGCAATGTTGCTGATGATGACCAGTTTTACCCGTATTATCATCGTATTAGGGTTACTCCGTAACGCCCTTGGTACGCCGTCTGCGCCACCAAACCAAGTGTTACTGGGATTAGCTTTATTTTTAACATTCTTTGTGATGTCCCCAGTTGCCGACCAAGTTTATCGGGAGGCGTATCAACCTTTTAGCGAAGATAAAATTAGCCTAGAAACTGCATTAGAAAAAGGCACAGCGCCACTGCGTACCTTTATGCTAGGGCAAACCCGTGAATCTGATTTAGCGCTCTTTGCCCGCATCGCCAAAGTGGGTGATATCCAAGAAGCCAAAGATGTGCCGATGCGTATTTTAATTCCGGCGTTTATTACCAGTGAATTAAAAACCGCGTTCCAGATTGGTTTTACTATCTTTATTCCATTTTTGATTATCGACTTAGTGGTTGCCAGCGTATTGATGGCACTGGGGATGATGATGGTGCCACCTGCGACGGTTTCCTTGCCATTTAAGTTAATGCTATTTGTGTTAGTCGATGGCTGGCAATTGCTACTCGGTTCCCTTTCCCAAAGCTTTTTTAATTAGGAGCACATATGACACCTGAATCTGTAATGGCAATGGGAACAGAAGCGATGAAAATCGCATTGATGCTGGCTGCGCCTTTGCTGTTAGCCGCACTGGCAGCGGGTTTGATTATCAGCTTGCTGCAAGCAGCGACCCAAGTTAACGAAATGACCTTATCGTTTATTCCTAAGATTTTATCGGTGATTTCGGTATTAATCATCGCAGGACCATGGATGCTGAACCTGCTTACGGACTATATCCGCACGTTGTTTAGTAACTTACCGTTTATCATTGGCTGATCATGTTAACCATTACCAGCGAAACGCTCACGCTATGGTTAAGCCAAGGTTTTTATCCTTTTGTTCGCCTATTAGCCCTGTTTGGTACTGCCCCGTTTTTTAATGAAAAACAAGCTATCAGTAAGGTACGTATCGCCCTCGCCTTTTTCACTGTTTTAGTCATTTCCCCACAATTACCTGTCGCAACTATCCCTCTATTTTCAGCTATGGGATTATGGGTCTGTGTTCAACAAATTGTGATTGGTGCTGCCATGGGATTGACCATGCAGATGGCTTTCGCCGCGGTACGTCATGCAGGGGAAGTGATTGGTTTACAGATGGGATTGTCATTCGCAACGTTCTTTGACCCGACCGGCGGCCCTAATATGCCGATCCTCGGACGAATTTTAAATTTAATCACGTTGCTGCTGTTTTTGTCGTTCGATGGGCATTTGTGGCTGATTTATATTCTGACGAACTCGTTTGAGCTGATCCCTATTCAAACCGCGCCCTTGCACCGCGATGGTTTTTGGGTGTTTTTACAATTTGCTAATACCATTTTTATCAATGGGTTAATGCTTGCCCTGCCGTTTATTACGCTGTTTTTAATTCTCAACTTGTCCCTCGGTATTCTAAACCGAATGACGCCGCAATTATCTGTGTTTGTGGTGGGCTTCCCTCTCACATTAACTATCGGTATCAGCATGTTGGGGCTGATTATTTCTATTCTTCCACGCTATACAGAACGCCTGATCCATCAAGCGTTTGAGCAGCTGTCGTTAATGTTTAATTTGTGGGTTTGAGGTTTGATCTAACCATCTCAAACGATATATTACTTCGTTCTTCTATTTCATAAGTACTGAGATATTTATTTCATAAGTACTGCGATATTCTGGATCTTTTGTTCATTCACCATACAACTCTGTATAAGTTTTGTTCTGTCCCTCAAGTATTACGATGAATAATGGCCAAACCATCTACTCTATTAATCTATTGTTTATTAATTAA
>NZ_JAMPSW010000070.1:0-22697 GCF_028484855.1 Providencia sp. PROV033
GATTATTACAATTGCGATAATGATGTGATCATTGTCAATGGCTACCATTACTTATTTAGCAGATATAACTAGATTGGATCTACAATGAGAGTTAATAAAAACATACAGTTGGTTGTAAGCGCGTCAGCAATTTTGGGTGCTTCAATCTGCATGTCATCACCTGCATTGGCTGAAGAACAGTCAGTTGGCCTATGGGATAAATTCACCAATAATGTCAGTACCACATGGGATTCTGACAAGTATGAGCTGTATATCCCGTTCTTCACTTGGCATAACCGCTTTATGTACGATAAAGAAAAAACCAATACCTATAATGAAGAGCCATGGGGTTTTGGTATTGGTAAATATCGTTATGATGAAGATAATGATTGGCATGCACTGTACGCAATGGCATTTATGGATTCTCATAATAAAGTCGAACCGATTGTCGGATATGGTTTCCAAAAAATGTGGATCCCCGGTGATATGGATGGCTTCCGTATGGGGGCTGGTTTCACGTTAGGGATTACCGCTCGTGAAGAGTACAGTTATATTCCGCTTCCTGCACCGCTGCCGTTAGTTTCAATTGAATATGACAAACTGTCTGTTCAAGCTACCTACATTCCTGGGACTTACAATAATGGTAACGTGCTATTTGCATGGTTACGCTGGCAGTGGTAAACCACTCGCTTCTACGATTCATTTAACCACCAAAAGCAGCGCAAAAAAAACCGGTAGATTCAATATCACCGGTTTTTTATTCTCTTTGATTAACCAAATAGGTTATGACACTTTACTTTCGATGCCTTGCTTTTTAGCGCCGGAGAATTGGTAGCCTACCCACAGGACTGCAATCCATAGTGGCATAATCAGCACCGACACACGCAGCCCATCCATTGTCAGAATAATAATTAAGATCAGAGACAAGAATGCTAAGCACAGGTAATTACCAAATGGGTACCAAATACTCTTAAACTTGGTTTCAATGCCCTGTTTATTCATTGCGGCTCTAAACTTCAGGTTAGACACACAAATCATAATCCAGTTGAGCACTAACGTTGTGACCACTAAGGACATTAGCAATTCAAATGCTTTGCCTTCCATCACAAAGTTAATCAGAATACCACCAGACGTCGCAATCCCCGAAACAATCAACGCCATCACAGGTACGCCGCCTTTGTTCACTTGTGCCATAAATCGAGGGGCATTGCCTTGTTGAGCTAAACCGTACAGCATACGGCTTGTACAATATGCGCCACTGTTATACACAGACAGTGCGGCAATCAAAATAACCACGTTCAACGCATTTGCGACTAGCAAATCGCCCAACTCATGGAAAATCAAGACAAACGGGCTGGTTTTACCATCCAATTGTACCCATGGGTAAAGTGCCAACAACACCGCCAATGAACCAATATAGAAAATTAAAATACGATAAACCACTTGGTTGATAGCTTTTGGAATACTCTTGTCTGGGTCTTCCGCTTCTGCCGCAGTGATGCCCACTAATTCTAATCCACCAAATGAGAACATAATAATTGCTAGAGCAACTAATAGTCCATTATACCCTTTTGCAAAAAAGCCACCGTATTCCCACAAGTTGCTAACTTTAGCTTGGGGACCACCGTGACCACTAAAGAGTAGGTAGCAACCAAATAGAATCATCGCAATGACGGCAACCACTTTTATCAGTGCAAACCAGAATTCAGTTTCACCGTAAGAACGAACGTTAATGAGGTTAATGGCATTCACAGCAATGAAAAATACCAGCGCTGAAACCCAAATAGGTAACTCAGGCCACCAGTGCTGCATATATTTACCTGCGGCGGTCAGTTCAGTCATTCCGACGAGAATAAACATGACCCAGTAGTTCCACCCCGAAAGGAACCCAGCAAAACCACCCCAATATTTAAATGCAAAATGGCTAAACGACCCTGCAACAGGCTCTTGAACAATCATTTCACCTAACTGGCGCATGATCAGAAATGCGATAAAACCACACAGTGCATACCCGAGTAAAACTGACGGTCCTGCCATTTGAATCGTGGTTGCTATCCCTAAAAATAGCCCTGTACCGACAGCGCCCCCTAAGGCAATTAACTGAATATGCCTGTTTTTCAATCCGCGCTTGAGCGTCTGTTGCGCCATATCTTTACCTTTTCGTCCTCTAGCTTTTGTTATCGTCCACAGTTGTGATAATCACGCAAGTTTATTTGAATTTTTGCATGAACTCCACCCGCAATTACACCACTGTGAAGCTGGCTTTCTGCCTGTCTTACGATGTTTCCAAATAATAACAAACTAATATCTAGTAAGACGTTCTAAAATGCAAACTCAAAATGGTAACAAAGCTGTCACTCGGCAGATCCCAAGCTGAAAGTCATCACCACCTTGATCGCAGAGATTATTCATCGCCAGTAGGTATAAAAAAGCACAAATGGTCACAATGATGATGATTAATAGCATATTTCGCATAAATATAGGGGTTCTTAGTAGTCACTTAATCTGCCAATATTAATCAATATTACGATGATTAGTTTGTGTAAAATGGGCAATTCATCGTTTTCAAGAAAACAATTGTTCATTTTTGCAGCTATTGATAAATAACTTGCTAGGATTGCCTGTTTTTCATACACAAATCTGTTATACCGCACAACCAACCTTTGTCATGGTGAAATGAAGTTGTGTATACTTCGGTTACCGTAAAATAAGAATGAATTTGAGATGGCACAAGATAACCACGTAGCACTTGTTAATGCTCTAAGTAAATGGATCGAAGAGCATTTAGGCAGAGTCATCCATTTGGAAGAGCTCGCGGCCTATTCAGGGTATTCCCTTTGGCACATGCAAAAAATCTTTAAGGAAGTCACTGGGATCTCCTTAGGTAAATATATTCGCCAACGCCGACTCGCTGGCGCAGTAAATTTATTACGAAATAGCAGCCAAAGTATTTTTGATATCGCGTTAGATTTTGGATTTGGTTCCCAATCTCACTTTACCTACATGTTCCGCAAAGAGTACGGCATTACTCCGTTTGATTTTCGGCAGAATGACCAAATTCAATTGGACATCAAAGAACCGCTGCATCTCACGACGGATGACGAGTGAATTTGTTTTACGCGCATTAACCGCCCTTAGCTTTAATGCGATAAAACATGAGCATTCTCATCCTATTTACTGAGCAATCTATTTATTGCCCTCTTCGATAATTTACATTCTCGATAATCAGAGTAAGGTACGTGTAAAAGTTCTATTTTAGGAGGCGTTGATGTCAATCAAACTGGTCGCCATTGATTTAGATGGCACATTACTCAATTCGCAGCACCAAATTTCCCCTGTAGTCAAAGAAGCCATTACGCGTGCCCATGAACAAGGTGTTCGAATTGTCCTCGCCTCGGGTCGCCCCTATTCTGGTATTCAGCCTTACCTTCAAGAACTTGGTTTAGACACCGCCAATAACTACTGTATCAGTAACAATGGTAGTGTTATCCACCAAGCCAATGATGGCAGCCATTTATATGAAAACCTGCTGGATTTCGCAGATTATCAATATTTTGCAGAGCTAGCGAGTAACGTTGGTGTCCATATGCATGCACTTGCAGATAACACGATGTTTACCGCCAATCGCCACATTAGTCGTTACACCATTCATGACGCTTACATTACCAATACTCCACTGGTGTATTGTCCCGTGAACGAAATGGAAAGCTCACTCAGTTTCACCAAAATCATGATGATTGATCACCCAGAAAAACTCGATGTGGGTATCAGTTACATTCCTGAGAATACCTTTGAAAATTATTCGTTAATCAAAACCAGTCCCTATTTCCTCGAAATTTCGAATAAAGATGCCAGTAAAGGTTCTGCGCTGAAGGTGCTGTGTGACAAACTCGCCTTAACCCCAGATAAAGTGATGAGCATCGGTGACCAGAATAATGATGTCACGATGCTACAATATTCGAGTGTTTCGGTAGCAATGGGAAATGCAGCACCACATATTCGTGAAATAGTGAAATTTGTCACATCAACCAACGATTGTGATGGTGTTGCTGTGGCATTAAATAAATTTATTGTCTAAATAATTACTCATTTAAAGCTCAAATCCCTAAACAAAAATACAATTCTGCTGGATATGCCTCTACATTAGCTTTTTGGCATATCCATTCTCTATCCCCCCTTCAGAACTATTTTATCCTTTGCCTTACTTACTCTTCCAAATTTGATACTATCTGCGTCTTTCAAAAAAATTGTCACCTATAGACAAATACAATAAAACTGACATCACTAACAGGTAGTTAAATGTTTTCAACTAAAGATATGTTAATTCTGGGCATGATGGTATTCGCCTTATTTTTAGGCGCGGGAAACATCATCTTTCCGCCTATGGCAGGGTATCAATCGGGGACAGACTGGTTTAATACTTCATTAGGGTTTCTGATCACGGGTGTTTTGTTGCCATTCTTAACCCTCGTTACCGTTGCCGTAAAAGGTCGAGGGGAAAAACTCTCCGTTGACTTACCCAAATGGGTCGCCGTGATCTTCTGGGTTGCACTTTATTTAATTGTGGGTTCCACCTTCGCCATGCCGAGGGTCACCAATACCGCATTTGAAATGGGCTTCCTACCATTAGGTTTTGCTGAAAAAAATACGTTTTCACATCTCACCTTCGCATTGGTTTTTAACTTTACCTCGATGTTCTTTATGCTAAAACAAGGCACAATGATCAGCGCGATTGGTAAGTTTATGACTCCTGCTCTACTGGTTTTATTAGTCGTTGTGGGTATCGCTGTCGTCCTTGACCCACTTTCTGAAATGAATGCACCAGTTAAGCAATATGCAGAATTTGCATTCTTTGGCGGTGTGATCGATGGTTACCAAACCATGGACGTGCTTTCCGCGATGGCATTTGGGGGAATTGTCGCTCGCGCTCTAGCCTCTAAGCAAATCACCGAACCTCGTCAAGTTGCCACAATTACGATTAAAGCGGGATTGATTTCAGTAAGCTTACTCGCCGCTCTATACATCTGCCTATTCTATTTAGGGGCAACCAGTGAGCAAGTCGCCAATACCGCAACCAACGGTGGACAAATTTTCTCTCGTTATGTTGATGTATTATTTGGTGCCGTTGGTACTTGGATTATGTGTGGGATTGTCTTGCTGGCCAGTATGACCACTTTAGTGGGTGTAACCAGCGCATGTGCGGATTATTTCGCCACATTCCATCACCGTTTAGGATACCGTTTTTGGGTGGTCTTTTTCACCATGCTAACCACCATTGTGTCGACGTTTGGTCTCGATACCTTATTACGTGTCACTATCCCTGCATTATTGATGATCTACCCATCATCCATTACCATCGTATTTTTGCAATTTGCGCGTAAATTTATGGCTTCACCACGCGTTACATACGGCATCACTGTTGCCGTCGTGGTCCTAATGAGTTTGCTTGATACGCTCAATAATATGGAACTGCTCAGTGTTACGGTAAAAGCGCATCTCATTGCCTATTTACCACTATTTGAACAAGGTATGGGCTGGTTAATTCCAGGTATTATTGCGTTTATTCTCTCGATGTTTATCGGTAAATTTATGGCTAAAGATGAGCCTATTGCTGAACAAAACTTAGCTTAACGCTTATTGTTAACCGCCTAATGTTAGGATGCTGCTGACATTAGGCGTTTTCATCACCTTTCTTACCTTGCGATAAATTCAGCTCATACCGTCTCTGATAGCCACTTGTTTTTCCGAACTTTTCTTGTAGGAAATCAAGAAAGGCTGACACCTTTTTAGGCAAAAACTCTCGGTTTGGATAAACTGCATAAATATGATGCTGCGGTAAATGGTATTCCGGTAGTACCGTTATTAATCGCCCAGCCAAGATGTCGGGCGCGGCAATAAATTGAGGTAGTTGGCAAACACCTAATCCTTGTAAAGCAGCTTGGTGCAACGCTAAGCTATTATTTGCGCGGAAATTTCCTGTGGGTGTAAATCGAACCATTTTCCCCTGATGCGTAAATAACCATGTTTGCCCCGCCTGATAATAACTGTATAAAAGGCAATTATGTCCTGCTAATTCGTCAAGGTTCTGGGGGCTGCCATGTTCTTCTAACCATATGGGGGAAGCACACAAGACACTGTGACAGGGGGATAAGGTTCGCGAGACTAATGAGGAATCCTTTAATTCGCCTATTCGGATTGCCATATCAAACCCCTCTCCGACTAAATCCACCAGCTTATCGTCAAATACGAGCTCAGCATTCAATTGCGGCCAACATTTCAGAAATTCAGGTAGCAGAGCCGTCAGATGAAGATGACCAAAAACGGTTGGCGCACTGATTTTTAAGGTTCCATCTACCGCACCACTGTAACGGGAAAGTGCTGCGTTACCGTCATCAATAGCCCGATGAGCCTTTTTTAAGTAAGCATAATAAAGCTCTCCAGCTTCTGTCAGTTGTAAATGTCGAGTCGAGCGAGTAATCAGGCGGATCCCCGTACTTGCCTCTAACGCCATTAATTTTTTACTGATTGCCGACTTTGTCATATGCAGGGAATCTGCAGCTTTAGTTAAACTGCCTTGCTCTACAATCGCGATAAAAATGGGCAGTAATGCATAATCCACGCCAGTCATTGTCAATCCTTAGGAAACAGAGTTTTTCTTTTATAGCGGTTTTTCTTCATGCTGACAATCCCTATACTTTGCCAATCACTCGTCCTGTATTAATGAAAATGAAAAAAGATATTGTGCTTTCTCTAGTTGCTGTATTTTCAGGTGTATTACTGACATTGATGATCATGAGCAACAGTTATTTGTCTACGTTTACCTCGCCGTTACAAGCCTCTTGGCTAACCCATGGAATCGGCAGTATGGTTGCTGTATTGATTTGGTTGGTCGTGAAAAAACGATTTGGTAAAGGAAAGCCAGCTAAAAAAATACCTCACTGGAGTTATCTCGGCGGGATCCCCGGTGCCTTTACGGTGTTACTCGCGGCTATCACTGTCAATAGCCCACTTTCACTTTCAGGCTCAATTGTATTGATGCTAACAGGGCAAATCGTGACAGGATTACTGATTGATCATATGGGACTTTTAGGATTAGCCCAGCGAAAAATAGCCAAGAAGGATTATCTCACGGTGTTATTTCTACTGGTTGGCTCAACATTGATCATTATGGGAAGATAAATATATGTTACTGTTTTTTATTATGATTGCACTGTCTAATGGCATGTGTATTATCCTGAGCCGCAGCCTTAATGGATGCCTATCTCAAGTCAGTAATGCCTTTTATGCTTCCCTTATTAATCATGTTGTGGGCTTTTTATTTCTGAGTATTATCATGTGGTTCGCAAAAATACCATTTAAAATTGGTTACGAGAATATTCCGCTTATGGCATTTGCTGGCGGTGTCATTGGGGCATGTTTTGTGATGATTAACAGCTATATACTGCCATTACTGGGCGCAACACTCACCACTATTTTTGCGATAAGTGGTCAGGTGCTTTCCAGTGTGGTGATTGACATTGTGCAACATGGCTTGCCAGAACAAATAAGCGTGCAGCTACTGGGTATTATTTTCATTTTTGCCGCTATTGGCGTGCGCTATGCACCCAATAAGCTAGCTTGCAAAAAGGTTAGTGCCCAAAATTAAATCATCGTCTTGTGGCGATAAAACAGGTTATTGATCCTATCGTCACCATCAAAACCCCTTGCCAGAAACCTAATGTTAACGCCGTACTCAATAACATCGACGAAAAAGCTGTAGAGATCACCGGCGTAAAGTAAGAAAGCGTCCCAAGAAAAGCCACGTTACCTTTGATAATTGCAACGGTCCAAAGCGCATTTGCACCACCAGTTGCAATCGCCGTAACGAGCAGTAAGCTGACACTGTTCACACTGATATTAAATGGCGCAGGCGTCGAGAATATAAACAGCATCCATAGCCCAATGGATGTCATAATAAAAAACAATACCATTCCATTGCAGCCATTCGACATGCGTTTCGTGATGTTACTATAAAACGCCCATAACAAAGCGCCAATAAACGCTAAGGCATAGCTAAGAGGGTTACTTTGAATATTCGATAAAATCGCGTTCAACGATAATGGTTGGTCCCCAGAGATTACCCACAGCAGTCCCACGAATGCCAAAATTAAGCCAATAATCAACAATACGCTAAAACGTTGCCGGTTAAATAAGACAGCTAAGGCTATCGTAAAGCTCGGCCACAAATAATTGACCATCCCGAGTTCAATCGCTTGTTGACGGTTATTTGCAAGCCCTAATGCTAAAATAAAGCAGATTTCATAACTCACAAATAAAAATGCACCCCAGAACAAATAGCGTTTAGGAAAAAGGTGAATTTTCGGTAACCCCATCACAGCCACTAAAACAAGGCTACCAATGGAATAAATCAATGCGGCACCGCCAATGGGACCAAAGTTTTCGCTTGTACTACGCACAAGCCCTACCATGGTACTCCATAATAAAATAGCGACTACCCCATAAAAGGTTGCTGCATGTCGCCCGAGTTTCATCTTCCTAATCAACACCTTATTTCGTATTTATATCGATGACAATTTTCCTTCAAAACCTTACGCTTTGAGAGCAATAAAGCAAGTTTTTTATATTTATCCACCCTTTATTTCAATAAAAAAGCGCCTAGGAATACACCCAGGCACTTTTACGTTTATACCTATGTTTAATCATCAATTAATGAGCTTGATGCTTAACCCATTGCTTCACTGACTCTTTTTCCCAAATACCATCGTTAAGCTGTTTCTTCAGTTCAGGATGATCATTTATATCAAATGTTGGAACCTTCCCTGAGCTCAATTGTTGGTTATAGTCTTTTGCCAATTTGAACGCGACACCTGACAACAACAAAATTGCAATCAGGTTGGTGATCGCCATTAAGCCCATTGAAACATCGGCAAGTTTCCAAATAAGGGGCATCTCACCTAATGCGCCAAACATCACCATTCCTAGTGTCGCCAAACGGAAAAGAAACAGTCCTGCGGTGTGGTTGTTTTCCAAGAAAATCATATTGCTTTCTGCATACGCATAATTGGCAATAATTGAGGTGAAGGCGAAGAAGAATATTGCGATAGCAATAAAGATGCTTCCCCAACTGCCGACCGCGGAAGATAACGCCATCTGAGTCAACTCAATGCCATTGATTTTATCTACAGGTCCATCTAATACCCCCGTCGCTAAAATAATAATCGCGGTTGCACTGCAAATTACAATGGTATCAAGGAATACGCCTAGCATTTGAACATAGCCTTGTGAAGCTGGATGCGGAGGATAAGGTGAGGCAGATGCGGCTGCATTCGGTGCAGATCCCATACCGGCTTCATTCGAAAATAATCCACGTTGGATCCCTTGAGTCATGGCTTGGGCAATCCCATAACCGAGTGCACCACCAGCGGCCTCTTGCAAGCCAAATGCACTGCGGAAAATTAACATAAAGACATCGGGTAAGCGCTCAATATTTTGCCCGACCACCCAAAATGCGAGCAGTAAGTAAGCAATCGCCATAATGGGTACAACAAATTCAGCGACTTTGGCAATTGATCTTAATCCACCAAAAATAATGGTGCCACTGAGAATCACTAAAGCAATTCCAACATAGAGTGGGTTAAAATCAAATGCCACAGCAGTTGCTTGTGCGATTGAGTTCGCTTGTACTGCATTAAAAACCAAACCAAATGCAATGATTAAGAAAATAGAGAATAAGACCCCCATCCAGCGTTGTTTTAAGCCCTTCTGCATATAATAAGAGGGTCCGCCACGATAATTGCCTTGATCATCTTTCGTTTTATAGAGCTGTGCTAATGTACATTCAATGAATGACGTTGCCATACCTAAAAGTGCAACAACCCACATCCAAAATATGGCGCCTGGACCACCTGCTGTAATAGCGATGGCAACACCCGTTAAGTTTCCAGTGCCGACTCGAGCGGCTAAACTTGTACACAATGCTTGAAATGAAGAAATACCTGAGCTGTCTGAACGGGTACTATTTTTAAGCACTCCAAACATGTGACCAAAATGTCTAAACTGAATAAATTTAGATCGTATTGTAAAATATAATCCAGCGCCAAGTAATAAATAAATTAATATTGAGGTCCAAATAAAATTACTGATTGAGTTTATATATTCTATCAAATTATGCTCCTTTTATTGTATCCACTAATTACGTAATTAGTCGGTTAGTTATTTAGCTCCATATCATTTAAGTAATTAAACACATAAAAACGCAAACCATGAATGGTTCAGCATGTATAATCCATGTTATTAAACAAGACCCATGGATTATATTTTTTTTGCTTTCTCTGTAAATTTTTTTCTAGTTCAGATTCTATGAAAGACTTAATACTGATGTAAAAAAAGCTAACCAATACAAAATGCATGAGCAATTTAATATTTAAAATCAATGAATTAATGATAACACAACGATGCCAGACTTAATTTTAATCATATGATTAAAATTAAGGTATTTTTTAACCATCTTTATCTTTTTTTAATCAAAAAAATAAATGTTAATTACATGAAAATATATTTAAGAAAATAAAATTAAGCGTTTTTTAAATTAAATCGTTAATTAAGTTCGGATATTTATTATTTTAGTGAATAGACTTGAGAGATAAAAATTAAGTATAAATTAACTTTTATTTTAGCTTAATCCCTTATTTAGACTTGCCATTTTAGATAGATTCCCACACAAAATAATCTTTTTGGTATCATCACAATAAGATTGTTGCTAATATTTTATGATGACAATACACTTATCGCTAATTTGCTTTTTACATCAAAGGGTAATATATGGAAATCCACATTAAAGTTTCTGACGATCTCGTTTCAACACTCGCCGAAAAATCCTATGACGCATTTGCCGCTGAATTGCACGCTAGGGTTTTAGAAGTCTACCCTGGTAGCAACCTTGTCATCACACATGACAGTGGTGCAACAACCTTTGACACTAAAGGTTTCCATGATGATAAAGAAGCACACATTGTTTTGCATGAATTGGTTGAAGATGTCTTCCATCACGGTCATTGGTTAAAGGCTTAATTTCCGTCGTTTTATTTACCAGCCTGCCATTTTCATCAGGCTGGTACTCCCCAAAAACCTTTCTGGTTAATTTCAAATACTGATCAAGATCATAGTTAGCGATTATGCTAACCAACTTTGCCCAAAAGCCCTTTTCTTTTTACCGTTATATGATACTGTATATAACGAATTTTCATTTACATTGCTTTTGCTAATTTATAGCAGCCAGTATTTATACTGGCTTTTTTTATGGGAAAAATCAGGTAAACACATAGCCGCCCTAATCATGAAATGCGTGAAATAAGGCATCACTGTGATTTTTCACACAATGTTACAATCGCTGCACGTAATTCTGGTGTATCACTCGTAATCAATTGGTTATGTTCTGTAAATTTACCATTCTGAACATTAACACTGGCAACAAACGGCAATTTATCACTTTGATGCGCGATTTGATAAGAACCACAAACACGATAACTTTCGCCTTCTTTAAATTCACTTTTTAGAACGATGTTTACATTCTCAAAAACTAATGGTTCAGTAGAACCAAGCTTACTTTCAATCAACTTTTCAGCTTGTTTAGTGACATCGCTATCACCGATCGTTGTGTAAAATTGATAAGCAAATGCCCCAAGGGCGAGTAGAATAACGATCAGTAGCTTACTTTTTATACGTTTCACGCTTAAATCCTTCTTATCTTACAGCGATTAGCACACACCATTATGTTAACACTTTTGTTTTATTGATAATAAGCACTCTGAGATCAATGTCGCACAAAAAGCTCTATACGTTTTTTGTCATTGAAATTAATTGATTTTACATTTTTAAATTTATATTTTATAAAAAGCAGCCTTTAAAAAGTAAAAATAAATTCATATTTCATTACCTATTTAACAAATTTTTATCACCGTGAAGAAATAATGAATAACTGTGTCCTAAATATGAAATATCCCTATATTTAAGTAAATTGAATTGAAATAAAAACCCTTGATGACAAACTAGAATTAAATATAGAGGAGAAGCACAATGAAAAATTTAAAATCACTTATTCTAGTTGGAAGTTTATTAGCCATTAGTTTCTCAACATTTGCCTATCATGGTAATGGATTTCATCGTAGCGGCAACGCTAACGGACCATGGTGTAATGGACAGAACCAAACACAGTATGACCGTCCTTGTGACACTCACTATCGGGGTCAGTATATGGGTCGTAATCCAGGTATGGTGCAGTTTTCGACATCCGTTCAAACAGCACAGCCAGAAGAGGCTTTAAAGAAAATTACAGCCGAGATCCCTAAAGGAGAGAATAATAAAACCTATATGGTAAAAGTCGCGGTAATTGAAATTACGCCTAATGTAAACACTCAAGAAAATCAATAAAAAGGCATTGAATAAATATAGCCAGTAAATCTACGATATACTGGCTATTAAATATCAATCAGCTATTTGTCCCTATCGGTAAATACCCTTGCCATAATGGCGAAGGTTTTTTTCCATTTTCATTCTTAGTTAAATGAATATAATACTCACCGACTTTTTGTAATAATAGACAGTCATCAACATCTTTTAAATTGTCTTTATGTTGCTGCTGACTCCCCACTAATAATTGGCTAATGGCTTTTTGTTTTGCCTCTTGTGCCGTTTTCGCCACAAACAAATCAAATTCATGCAATTCTGCAAGTGTTGATAAAGTGTACCCTCCGACATTGATAAAATAGAGTTTATACTCACTACCTGATGACTCTTTGCTCAAACAGATGTCGAATCCATCAACCCAATTTACATCTGCATACCCATCCACATGAATTTTATCTTTATCACCAAACCAAGCATCTCGTAATAGTGGCCAAGCCTCTTCCGGTTTATCGACTGCGGCAAACTGTACATCATGTACTTCAATGTTTGATTTTCCAGCATTCCCACCAACATAAAACATAAATAATTTCATTATTATCTCTCTATGATTGACTATCGTTATATAAATTAATATACAACCATATCAATTCAATATGCAATCATTGCTTTTTTACAGATAATTTAGCAATAACTTAAATTTACTATAAATATCAATTTATTATATGCATATCATTAAGCCACCCAACATAATTTAACTTTACACACCCATAACACAGTGAATAAAAAATCACTTCAACTATATATTTATTTACAATTGAATTATTTCGAGTAATCTAATTAGACTTTAAAAATATATTTCAGGGACACACTATGGATCGTCGTTCATTTTTAAGATCAAGTTCACTTATCGCAGGTGGACTAGCAATAAATTCCGTTTTAAATCAAGCAAGTGCAAAAACAGCGACATTAGCAGCGCCGAGTATTCAACATCCTTTATTATTAAACTTTAATGAAAATTCGTTAGGAATGTCACCGAGCGCTCAAAAAGCTGTCATTGACGCTTTACCTGGCGCATTCCGTTACCCTGATGCAGCACGTTCCGAACTTATTAATAACGTCGGTACGCTACATGGTTTAGAAGGTAAAAACGTCACCTTAGGAAATGGTTCATCAGAAACCATTCAAGCAGCGGTTGCTATGCTGGCGAATAAAGCAAGAAAACAGAACATAAAAATTCAGCTCGTCACGCCGGATCCAACCTTTAACTATGCTGAGCTCTATGCGCTACCATTGGGTGTTGAAATCACGAAAGTTCCACTAAAATCGGATCTCAGTTTTGACCTGGTAAAAATGGAACAGCTGGCAAATAGCTTCGATGGTCTCTCCATTATCTATATTTGTAACCCAAATAACCCAACGGCAATGATCACACCTCATAGCCATCTTGATAGTTGGATGAAAAAAGAGTCAGATAAACAATTCTTTATTGTCGATGAAGCCTATGCAGAGTTTGTTCAAGACCCTCAATTTATCAGTGCGATTGAGTTGGTAAAGGCAGGACAAAAAAATCTGATTGTGACGCGCACTTTCTCAAAAATTTATGCATTAGCTGGTCTGCGTGTAGGCTATGGTATTGCAGCTCCTGACGTTATCGCTTCTGTGGATGAATTTATCTCCATTGATAATACCAATACAGCAGGGGCAGCAGCTGCAATTGCCTCATTAAAAGATCATAAATTCCTCGAATACAGCCTGCAATCCAACAATCTTTCACGAAAAATCGTAGAAACGGCGTTGAATGAATTAGGCTTGGAATATGCACCATCACAAGCTAACTTTATTTTCCATAAAGTAAAAGGTGATGTAAAAGCTTATAAGCAACACATGCAAGATGCCAATATCATGGTCGGTAGAGAATTTCCACCTGTTGTTGGCTGGAATCGCTTAACACTAGGAACGCCACAAGAAATGGAACAATTCGTAGCCGTGCTGAAAGAATTTCGCCAAAAAGGCTGGGTGTAGAGAGCACTTAACTTATCGACAAAGCATCTTCTACTCTGAGAAGATGCTTTGAATTAAAAAGGTCCTTTAAAAATAAAGAATGCCCCTGCAAAAATGAGGATGAAGCCAATAATGTGATTAATTGTCAGGCTTTCCCCCAAATAAAGCACTGAGAATCCAACAAACACACATAATGTAATCACTTCCTGCATCGTTTTTAACTCAGCAGCACTGTAATACTGATGACCTAGGCGATTCGCTGGCACTGCAAAACAGTATTCTACAAATGCAATTAGCCAACTGACAAAAATAACGATATACAAAGGCTTATTAGTAAATTTTAGATGCCCATACCAAGCGAACATCATAAATACATTGGATATAACCAATAATATGACAGGATAAAATTTTGCTAACATGATGAACCAATTGAAAGTTCGAATAGACCCATATTATGCGAATAACCCACTATGATTTCAATCACCTTCCTAAATCAATCTAATTAAATTCACGCCCTATTTTCTAGCACTGCCACACATAGATTGCATTTATTCCCACACATGAAAGTGTATTTATTAGTACATTTTGATTTACTTTAATCTTTTCATGATTACAATAACACCAATTAATGTATTTAAAGGTACAATTTATGACGGATTATATTACCGCTAATCAACAAGCTTGGGATAAACAAGCAATATCGCAACAAGCATGGTCTATTCCTGTTGATTCAAAAACAATTGAAAAAGCAAAAAAGGGAAACTGGCAAATCCATCTAACACCCTCCCCTCTGAATAAAACTTGGCTTGGTGACGTAAAAGGAAAACACATTCTTTGTTTAGCCTCGGCTGGTGGTCAGCAAGCGCCAGTTCTAGCTGCTGCAGGTGCGATTGTGACTGTTTTTGATTTATCCGTGAAACAATTAGAACAAGATAAGATGGTTGCTGAACGGGATAATTTAGAATTGAATGTTGTACAAGGAGATATGCGCAATCTCACTGTGTTTGCAGATAATATGTTTGATATTATTTTTCATCCTATTTCAAACTTATATATTCCTGATGTAAATCCTGTCTGGCAGGAATGTTTTCGCGTGCTTAAACCGCAAGGTCGTTTACTTTCAAGCTTTTTCAATCCAGTGGTTTTTATTGATGATAGAGAAAAGCGTCCAGAAGAAAACACCATTATTAAACCTCGCTACACCATGCCATTTTCTGAATTAGATAATCTATCCTCAGAACAGATAGCGGCAAAACAAGAGAAGCAAGAGGCATTTGTTTTTGGTCATTCACTCACTGATTTAATTGGTGGGCAAATACAAGCAGGCTTTACTATTACAGGTTTTCAAGAGGACTGGCAGCCAAATCCTCGCTTTGTTATCGACAATTTTTTGCCTACATTCCTAGCGACGTTAGCCATGAAACCATAAAATGAAGAGGCAGGTTAAATACTAAAAAATTAACCCGCCCTCTTTGATTTGTTACCGATTACAATATCGCTCCCAAATAGGATCAAATTGCTCAACAGGTACAATATCATCAACTTTTTCAACTAATGGGATGGATACTATTGTTTTACCTTCTGCATTTTTATGTAAGCGAACAATAAATCGTTTATATCCATAAGGTAAACCATCTTCAAAACCAAAAACCTCGCCACAATAATATCCCGTCTCATCCCCCTCCTCATTTTGATTCAGGACATGATACTTAACATTTTTGTATGTTGCTGTAGAAGGATAGATAAGAAAATCTTCAACGGCGCTTTTAACTTTACTCTCGGCGTCCATCTCAGTATTTGAAGAAACTTCTGTCATCACACCCGCTATGTAGGAACAACCAGCAACTAGTAATAATACTAGGACTCTTAGTAACATTTTTCTCTATAAATGACTGATTGGGAAACACTGACTATTATTATAAATCGTCTAAAAAATAATTCGAGTGTAAATTAAACACATAATCATTGTATTTAGATTTAAATGTCAAGAATCGCACTTCTTATTTAATTAACACCTGAAAAGCGTCAGCCTTACCCTATTTACTGAGTCATCTGCCAAAAATAAACTAAAACAGCTGCTGTAATCACCCAAACTAAAGTGGCTAAACTTAAGCAAATCCAAGGGGCTAATTTTGTTGCAAATACATAAACGGTGACTAAGTACATGGCATATGGAATTAACGACCACAAGCCAAATAGTGCAGTTTTTCTTAATGCTTCAACGCCCTGTTCTTGGACCACAATGACATGAGCAATCAAAGCAAAAGTGGGAAATAATGGCACTAATCCAGCAATATAGTAAACTTTGCTGCGTGATAATACCGCAATAATCAACACGGCTAATGCACCAAACAAACATTTTATTAATAAAGCAAACATGGCAAACTCTACATTATCAATTGTATTTTTACCTATTATCACTCTAAATCCTTCACACTAGCTAGATCACTTTCGCAAACATACCTTCTTCGATCACATATTTAAACGCCTAATCTTTCACGTTCCCAATGTTTATCCATCATTGAATATTTTTTGCTTTTATTCTGATATAACTACTTCGATTAAGAACTAACTTAAGAGATAAAAATGACAATAAAAATTTCTGTACTGGTTGATAACAACACATTAATTGATAGCTATTTCTGTGGCGAGCCCGCCGTTTGTTATCACATTGAAGTTGATGGTAAGAAAATCCTATTTGATACTGGCTATTCAGATGTCTTCATCGATAATGCCAATATCTTAAATATCGACCTTGCTCAAATTACTGATCTTGTTCTTTCCCATGGCCACAATGACCATACTTGGGGCATTAACCACCTTATTCAGTATTTAGATCGTCGAAATGTTGAATCACAGCAAACCAAAAAATTAATTTATCATCCAGATGCATTACAACCAAAAAGTTATCACTCCAAAGTCATTGGTGCGAATACCCCCAAGAATGTTCTAACTGCCTACTTTGACACAATTGAAACTAAAGAAGCTTATTATCTCTCTGAGAATGTCATTTTTTTAGGTGAAATTCCGAGAGATAACACTTTTGAAGGAAAAGAGCCTGTAGGAAAAACAATTGATGATAACAACAATAGTGTTGATGATTATGTTCTCGATGACAGCGCCCTAGCGATAAAAACCTCTGAAGGGTTAATCGTTATTACAGGGTGTTCACACTCAGGGATCTGTAATATTGTCGAACATGCAAAGCGAGTGACTAAAATAGATAAAATAGTGACTGTTATCGGCGGTTTTCATTTACAAAAAGCCTCTGAGGAATTGCTAAACCAGACTAGCGAATATTTTAAAAAACAGAATTTATTACATATTCACCCATGTCATTGTACTGATTTGGCGGCTAAAATTCATTTGTCCAGACATGCACCTGTCCAAGAAGTTGGAACAGGCATGCAATTGACCTATCCTGCATGATTGAATTTCTACACTATGCCGCTAATTAGCGGCATTTTTTTATTTTGATTGAACCTGTATTCTTTTATGTTCTTGAGCCTAGATCATTATCATGTTTTGAACCTGCAAGCATTCTTGTCAGTTCCTCACAACGAATAATCTTTCCATTCATTAATTGAAAGCAAGCAAATACTTCAAATTCACTTGTAGAGCCATCTTTTTTCACCGCTCTAGCAATATGCTGTGTATGAACGCAATTTTTACCTTCCGCAATAGATTTTATTTCAATAGAGATATTTTCTGTCGCTTCCTTTAACGCTCTCATATGGGCATAAAACAGAGTAAAGTCAATTTGCTTCCCGTCAACGACTTGTACATAATCCGATGAGAAATATTGTTTTATGACCTCTAAATCCCCCAGCTTTTCACCCAAAACTGAGTTTAATGCTCGTTCTACGAATGCTATTTTGTCCATAATTAACCTTTGGTAAGATATTTTTCTTCATTTATTGACACTATATTCGGGTCGTTCCTCCCGTTTTCAACCATCTAAACACTATTAACTAATAATTCTTCTCACTGACCTTTCACAAGCTAACTCAGCTAATTTCTATTACTACAATAAATCTGTTGAAGCTCATAAACAGAAGGGATAAAACATAGAAAAATTAATTATTTTATTGAATTATATGAAATTACTTAAATCTATTTGGCAGTTCTTTGGTCTTTATCAACCTCTATTGTTCAATTAACACACTGCCTGATCCTGTTTCTGGTTATTACACAGATCATCATTAGTAATTGGATGTCCGTTAGCAAAAATGGTGTTATCCCAACGGAAGGAATTGAGTTCTATTTTACTTGGTTACATATTGCTGTGGGTTTTAGCCTATTATTTCTCGCAACCATCCTAATTTATGTTTGTTTCTCAAATCGAGGATTACACTATTTTTATTCCTTCTTACAGGGGAATTTTTCACAATAAAAAATCAGCATAATCTTTTAATAAAACAGAATTAGCTGCTAAAATTAATGTAAAGTTTTGAAAATATGCATTTTTCAATAGGTAGTTCTAGTTAATAAAAAAATGATTTATTGAGAGTTTTCTTACTGTTAGGTTGAAATATACAGATAATGCTGATTTACACAAATTTAAACTCTACCTATACTCACAACTCAAATCTTCGTTAAGGAATAAACATGAATTGGTATTTAGAAGTCATCAAAAATAACTATGCTAATTTCGAAGGACGCGCTAGACGTCAAGAATATTGGATGTTCACTTTAATCAATACCATTATTATTATGGTGTTATACTCATTAATGTTTTCATCTATTGATTACACGACGGGTGAAGTAGGTGGTTTAGGAATTATTGTAGGAATTTTACTGGGAATTTATGCGCTAGCCACTATCGTTCCATCTATTGCTGTTTCTGTACGCCGTTTGCATGACACTGAAAAATCAGGCTGGTGGTATCTGATAGCTTTCATTCCTTTTGGTGGAATTGTATTACTCGTTTTTATGTGCTTAGACGGTACTAAAGGCGATAACCGTTTTGGCCCAGATCCAAAAGCATAATATCACTGCCCCTTATAAATTTAAGGGGCGATTTCCCCACATATTAAGATTTTCTTTGTTCTATTCATTTTTCTCGTCGATTCCAACTAGTAAAATACGGCTTCCGTTGTGCTTCTTTTCGGTAACTTCATCATTTTTCCATTAGATACTACCGTAAGTATAAAATTGCACCTATGGGCAATGTTTTGCTTGTCATAATCACACTTGGAGTCAACAAATAGAATAGGTAAACCTAATGCTTTTATTTCCATTTGAAGGTCAAATGGCTTTGTAATATCGTTTCCATAGCTAAGAATAGTTTCAGAGAATACAACATTATCTTTATAATATTTTATAGTCTCAGGCAGTTTATTCTTATTGTATGTATTTTTACTGTATTGAACTCTCGGCTCAGCATTCATCGAACCTATGATGATTCCATCATTGTTATACTGGTATATTAACTTACCATTACTATCAGCTCTTGAAACAATCAAACAATTTGCTGCAACTTCCATTTCGATTGGACCATTAGCATCTGAGCCCACTAATTTGTTTTTTTCGCGTTTGACTAAAAGCCAGTTATCTATGCTATTTAAATGCTCATCTTTCTTTTGACTGAAAGAAAAACTATCAACACAACCATCACGACCAATATTTAAAGTTGACTGATAATTAATGGTTTCATCATCATTGTAAACCATCGTATTTAACTCTTTAACATTACCTTTAACTGGATTAAAATCATAGAGTTGAGCAAAATTAAATACAATTGGATTATACTCATCTTTTTGAAATGCCAGTGACTGGAAAGAGGCAGAAAATAGCGCGAATTGAATAATTGAAACTATGCATTTGTTATTCATATAATTCTTATACCTCAATATGCTCATTTGCTGTGTTCTGAAGTTTAAAGCTGTTTTTCTAATTTTTGTTTACATTATTATTTTTACTATAAATATTCTTTATCATCTTAACATTTATCAAACTAACTTCCAGCGTCATTTTCAATCTGACACTAAATCAAAATACGTACTTATACGTATATCTTTTCCTTGAAAATTTCGTATTAGGATAATCTTTAGATAATATGAAAATTACGTCTTAATAATTTCATCCATGCAGAATGCCCTACCGAAATGAAAGCCTATGCGATAATTTAGCTACAAGTTTTATTCCTAATATTCTTGACATAAAAAGTCAAAACCATCGGAAATTGACTAGCCTTTATAAATCTACCTAATAAATGAAATAATAAGGGCTAGAGTGTATAGATTAAGTATTTTTATTATTAAAAAAGGCTGCACACTGGCAGCCATCCGAGTTTAAAAACTAAACATTATTATGGCTTCACACTATAGCGGCTAGCAATGGCAATACGATTAAAAGAACCAATGATAATAGATAACCATTCGATTAATGCTAGCTGCTCCTCACTCCAATATTCTGCGGCTTTTTCATAAATTTCGGTAGGTATATGCCCAGCATGGATCATATTGACTGATTCAGCCAATAAGAACGCCGCTTTTTCTTTTTGTGAGAAATAACCAGCTTCTTCCCACACTGTAACCAGTGCGATTTTATCAATACTAACATCACACTTTTGCGCATCTTGAGTATGAAGTCTCACGCAAAATGCGCATCCGTTAATTTGAGATATTCTCAATTTAAGCAAATGAATAAAACCGACATCTAATCCTAATGATATTGCTTGCTCATCAATATGATGACTAATCTCAATCAACTTATTATAGGCATTAGGTGAATTCTTAGATAATGAAACTCTCGTCATTATACACTCCGAGTTATATTGTAATTAAATACATATAACCAGTTTCTATAAAACCCATCTATCATCATTGTGTGGTACATACATTTGGAACAATATGAACACGGATAAAACTCACGCCATGACGGCTTTTACCTAGCGTGTAAGACTCCTTCCCTGTGTTCATATGAGAGAGCCAGTGGTCACTACGACCAGTGGTTATCTTACCTCAACCGTACTTACAGCACGCGCGAGGAATATGAGGTAGCATATATAATAAATCCAATCAGTTACGTTGAGTCTGAATGAGAACTTTCACCACTTACCTGTTTTGGTGATTTAAATTACCATTAATAACAGTTTTACAACTAAATTAATCTTGAATATATTTATCCCGCACTGATTACTCAGTGTGTAGATGGAAACTGCTGTGTACAAATGGAAATGTGAGGTTTTGTAACCTTTTTGCCTTAACCGCTGTTGCTGTTAAGGCTTTTTTTTATTTTTTTGGAATATTTTAATCCATTAAAAAGCCACACGAAGCAGCTTATTGAGATAGATGCTCGATTGAGCTCAGGCTAATTATTTAGGCTGTAGGGAAAAGTCATTCAATTTATTTGGATCCTTTGATTGTCTTTATTCGCTATTATTCTAAATTTCTTCAGCTACTATGTATAAATATCAATCAGGGCTAATTAAGATTGATATTCTATTTTAACGCTGGTAATTAGGAGAATTAACATGAGCTTTAAATACAATCGACTCGATAAAGATAATGCTGCTGTTTTACTCGTAGATCATCAAGCTGGGCTGCTTTCCCTTGTTCGTGACCAAGATCCTGATAAATTCAAAAACAACGTATTAGCCTTAGCTGATTCAGCTAAATATTTTAATCTTCCCACCATTCTCACTACTTCATTTGAAAATGGTCCAAACGGACCGCTAGTTCCTGAATTAAAGGAAATGTTTCCTGAGGCGCCCTATATTGCTAGACCGGGTCAAATCAATGCTTGGGATAATGAAGATTTTGTAAAAGCCGTGAAGGCAACTGGAAAAAAACAATTAATTATCGCTGGTGTTGTTACTGAAGTTTGCGTGGCCTTTCCTGCACTCTCCGCCTTAGAGGAAGGATATGAAGTGTTTGTTATCACTGATGCTTCAGGCACATTTAATCCAATCACTCGAGACGCTGCGTGGGATAGAATGTCCCAAGCAGGGGCTCAGATGATGAGCTGGTTTGGTGCGGCTTGTGAACTTCATAGGGACTGGAGAAATGATATTGTTGGTTTAGGTACTCTATTCTCTAACCATATACCTGACTATCGGAATTTAATGACCAGTTTTGACTCATTAAAATAACGTCTATATTCAATTAGAATGACGCCATAATATAATGGTGTCATTCTAAAAATTAGCTCGTAGCACATTCATTATTTTTCATTATCTGCTATTTTTGTTTCTACTAAATCAGGTTTCTCTTTACTAACCTTTAGCTTTTGACATTAATTAAATGGTAAACCCGTAGAGACTATCTAACATGAGTGATTAATTGAGTCATACTCATACTTACCTTTAA
>NZ_JAMPSW010000071.1:0-2745 GCF_028484855.1 Providencia sp. PROV033
TATTATCATTAATGAAATGTTGGACTATAATAAATTCCGTTCATTGGGGATTAATCTATTTTTGATTTTCATTGTTGAGTTTTAAAATATGACGCTATCTTTTTTGTATATGTAATAATTGATGTTGTTATTTTGTTTTAAACAATTGATATTGAAGTGGATGCTCTTATAAAGATACGATTTTTAATTAAATTTAAATTGCGATTTATATTTTGGAAAACACGTTGTTTGTTTTTCAAGAGTATTGAAAAGCATCAATCCAAAATGATTATATTATGAAATATCAGTTAACTCATGCGTATAGCCGATCAGCACAGTTTTATGGTGTTGAAACAAACTTAAGCCTAGAGCAATTTCAACAAGCTTGTGCTTATATTCAGTTAATTAGAGATAAACTACCGAGTTTTTCATCTTCTGATGATTATCTAGTTGAGTGTGAAACTCTTTTTCTTCTTCAGATGTTTTATGGCTTTATGCCATTATATGAAAATAGTGAAGTGGATGCGATTGTTGATGTTCATCATAACTGGGAATGTTATGTAATTGGTGGGAGCTTGGCGTCTATAAACCAATATGCGATATGTAATGCAAGCATTATTATGCTGGAGTTTCTTCGCTATAAATTACAGGCAAAACTCAATAATTATTCTAATGAGAAAATAAAAATTGATTTAGCTCGGCTAGATTCCTTATTAAGTGGCCATTTTTTAAAAAAAGAATGGGAGCTGAGAGATGTTTATGGAAATGATCTTACGGGTATTCAATTTTTAAGAAGTGATAAAGTTGAATTAATATCTAAAGCACCTATAGAAGCTGAAATGTAGCGAGATGAATTTTTTAGTTGATAGAAAGCACAAAGCCGTCACTAGATGAAGTGCCCCCTTTAGTTGGATAACCATTTGCTGGGGGGCTTTTTATGCCAAAATATAATTGCGATGTAAAAATTATCATTGCAATAGAGGTGTATCAGAGATTCTGAGTATTTACCCGTTGAGGTAAGCTTTATCTCAAAGAGTTAAAATACGCTCTGTAATTAAGGTCATCAATTTCGATGTATCAACATCAGTCATGATTTTACAATTCATCGTTTCCGAACTGTGATGAGTCAAAGTAGATGGGGTCGCAAAACTATGACCAAATAATCTCTTGGATTCATATTCAATAGAGATTGAACCATCAACACCTGAAAAAATTTCAGGTTGAATGAGGTAGGCAATAACACAAGGGTCATGAAGGAAAGGATCAAATTCAGCATATCTTCGACACATTTCTGCTACGCTCTGGGCAATAGCCCCTCCTTTTTCCAAAGCAGTGCACAAACCCGCTCTTATATCCGCTTTACTTGTCACATCTAAACCAAGCATTGTAATGTGCTGCGCACTATCAAAAACTATATGAGCAGCATGAGGGTCTACATAAAAATTAAACTCAGCGGCTGGCGTTATATTTCCCTGTGTAAATGCGGCTCCTCCCATGACGACAATATCTTTTACATTATCAATTAATTTTGGCTCTTTAATGATAGCTATTGCAATATTAGTGAGAGAGGCTATTGCGCATAATGTTATTTCACCAGGATTTGCCATAACAGAATCAATAATAAAGTCTACCGCGTGACCAGAATCATTGTGGTGTTTAGATTCCGGTAGGAGCACCCCAGCAAGCCCATCTGTACCATGAACATTCGTTTTATTCCCAGTTTTGCTCATTAATGGACGATTACAGCCTTTAGCGAGAGGAATATCTAGCCTATTAGCTAATGTCAGTAATTTTTTTGCATTACTGTGAACCTTTTCTAACTCTACATTCCCTGCGACTGTTGTTATCCCGATTAATTCTATTTCTGGTGACGCTATAGCGAGAAAAATAGCCACTGCATCATCAACTCCAGGATCACAATCTATTATTATTTTATGCATGTTAACTCCTTGATTTATAATTTATTAATTAGATAATCGAAAGTATTAATAATTAAACCTAAAGTTTATTTATAGAATCTATTTTTAGAGCGTGTGAAAGCTAAAGATAGAAGAGCTAAAAAGTTAAAATAGAGGGAATCTATATATTAATATTGCCAAAAATATCTTTCTAATGAAGTTTTTTTGGTAAAAATGATAATTTTAATAAGTTATGATGGTTTTCAAACACTGAAATTTAAAATTAACTTGTTATGGCATGAGTAATTACATGGAAAGTTCAAAAAACAGAACGATTGAAATATAATAATCTAAAAAATGCGAACTCATGATTGTTTTTTAAAATATAACCCTGAAAATGTGAATCACATCGCATTTGGCAACTATTTATCAGGTGGGTATTTTTATGAAAAATAGTGAATATATTTTCTATGTTGCAATTTCTTAAAAAGAATGCTTTTTTACATTCACATTCGTTCGTAGAAGAATAAATGGCATATTTTTTCTGCTTGGATAATCGTAATAATCAACAAAATAATTTTTTAATCTATCACTGCATAAATTATGCATTAGCCTAATGAGCATAATTTTATAATGGCTGTGTTTACCATTGATTGAAAGCGGCTAGTTTTTAGTGAATGTATGAGCTCATTTTTCTGAGGAGGGAAGTTCGATAGGTACTACCGTGAAGCGATTGCGGTGATGGATGAAAGATAAATCATCACTGATGAACCAATAAATTAATGATACAGAAAGCAAAAACCCGCCACTAGGGCGGGTTCTTTAAATAGTGGTGCCGGACTCGGAATCGACTTTTCATTATAACTAG
>NZ_JAMPSW010000072.1:0-6035 GCF_028484855.1 Providencia sp. PROV033
ATTAAATGAAGATTGCTGGTGGGGGAAAGATAAAACCGTGACTGATAAATCAGTCTATAAGGCGAAAGATTTGTGCTTGCTCGGGATGTTGCATTGCATAGTCACGAAGTTGGTAAAAATACTCTACCAGCACAGGACTTTCGGTTTTAAATGACCAGATGCTATACACCAGTAAACAGACAGCAATACCGGCTGCTTCAGGGCTTAACTCAGCTTCATTTCCGTTATGCGGGTTAAACATTTGCAGGGAGGTTTCGAGCATATCAGGCCAGATAAATGCGCCGCCATTAGACAGCATACTGAACTCCCAAAAAGCGCCTTGATAGGTCTGACAGCATTTAGCCATCATGTTAAAGATATCGCCTTCGATACGTTGCCAATCGGGAACAGTGCCAAAGTAAAAACGCCAGAAGGTATCACGACCACGGGAATTGACGAGGTTGGTTTTGATAACCGTTGATTCTTGCTCTTGTAAGGTAAACATAATAGAACTCCAATTCAGTCGATATTGATAGACAGTAATAAACAAAAAAGCCCTACACCTTGCGGTGCAGAGCTTTCTCGAAATGATAGGTATATTGAGTATCATTTTTAGTGACTCATTCTGATGATTGATTCACTAAAATAATATAGATATAAAAATAAATGTAAGTTAATTAATGGGTTAGTCTGATGATGCTTTTATAATGAATCAGATTCGGGGATCCCTTCATCCGCTAATTGATAACCGATGTTATTCACGACGGTTTTGGGATCTAGTTTAATCTCAACAAGGTGCTTTCCTGTCTCTACGGATCCTTTATAGACATCGAGGGTGCTAAAAGGCTGACCTTCTTCATTACTGCCATCACTGACAAGATAGGTAGTATCACCATTACGCTGTTGGCTGTCCCATTCACGACAAGGCTCAATTTTATCCGCTTGATTCAAGATGAATAAAAAGCGCTTAGGGTCATATCCACAATCACGGACGAGAAATTGGTACGTGAATTCATCTGCCGTCCATGCTCGCTCGTCGGCTCGTAATACCCAAATGACTAAATCGAGTTTAGGTAGCCATTGCTGGTACAACGTGCGATAGGTTTATCGCGCTCACAGGACTCTCCAATACCGGGAAAATCCACGAATGTTAAGGTGCGTTTCCGCAACGCCATTTGAAGTGGAATGGCCTGAGTCGTGCCTCGCTCCACATGATTAACTGTTGATACGTTAGACTGAAATAACGCATTAATCAGACTTGATTTACCTGCCCCCGTTTTCCCCATTAACCCAATCGTTGGGGAATATTGAACAAGTGCCTGAATGTTATCAGCAATATGAGTTTGTAAATAAGCCAGTGGTTTTGGTAAAGATTTTGATATCGCGGTAGATAGGATTTTATGGGTAGACATGAAATATCTCCTTGTAGATTAACAAGGAGATAATATAGAGCTGAAATTATTTTCAATTGAAATGATAGAGGATTTAACGCTTAGGTTGTGAGTTTCTTGTGGTGATGCCTGTTGCTCGATCTTGGATTAACATTGTAATAATATCCATTTCTGTTTTTTGATAATGTTCACACAGCATATTTAAAGCTTGTCGGTCTTCTGCATTGAGGTGGTTAATGAGCTTTGACTGGGACTTCTTTGCACGATATTTTCTTTGTGCCCACGCTTTATTCATTTTTTCAATATTAACGCGACTTGTCTCTAATGGTTCAGACCATAAATCATGCATGGCATAAAAAGAATAGTAAAACTCTTCTGCACTTTTAGGTGTAGGTAGTTTAACCGGAAATAGTGGGTCATCCTCTTCTGGCTTATTTTTAATTTGATAATCTAATAGGTAATTATAAGCCCATTGACAGCCTTCTTTATCTTCAGGTGATAACCATGAAACCCAAAGAACGTTTGAATGTACTCTATCCCATGTTTCGTGGAATGATTGCATTAACGTATTAGCTGGTTCAATACTTCGCTTCTCAATACATAAAAAATCAAAAAAGGACATCATTAAAATAAGCCTTTCCTTATGATTAAAGGATGAGCTTGTGATATTGGCTTTTTCATACCAATTATCAGACGGTAATGGCATTAATTTATTAATGAAGTCATTTAAATATTTATTAAATTTCAAACACCCCCAAAAATAAAAAAGTGCCCGCTTATCTTCATCTAACCAGTCGAAGCTTTCTTCCGGCAGAATAACTTTATCATACGTTAATTGCATATCAAGAATAAAATCGCGATTGATTTGTGTTTTGCTTAAGGTATTTGAAAGGGCTTCTGACGCAAGCTTTAAGTTATCATGTTTTATTATTGGGGGAAATATACTGTAGCACCTCAGATAAGCAATATAAAAATTTAGTTCTCGATGATTATTTATCTTAATAAGCGGTTGATTGCTCATGAGCTTTCCTTTTTATATGTTGAAAATGCGTGATATTGTCGAGATAAAGCGTATGAAAAAATACCTGTAGTGTAGAATATATGTAGGAAGTGTGTTATTTCAAGTGATAAATGAGCTACTTGCCGTAGAAAATACTTGGTGGATGGCGTATTGAAGACTCACTATGAAGATTATTTATCTCGGTAGTAGCATTTTTACGTAGATTATCGCGCATCTCAAAGTGCGCACCTTTATTAAATATCATTATTATCATGTTCTTATAATTTACCATCTTTGTTTTTGATGATATTGGCTGGAAGGCTTCAGGGCTTACGGTATTCATGATGACCCGCGAAAAAATGAGGGTGGCAGTTAAAATTTGCATGTTTTTTTAAGGGGAAAAGTATAAAAATGAGGTCATTGAGAAGTGAAAATAGGGGACTAATATCAGAGTAGTGAGTTGTGGTTTTCATTGAAAAAATGCGCTCAAACTCAACTTAATTTCAGGTTAATGTCCATACGCTTGAGTACTTACTGAGGGTTTTTAACGAAAATAGCCTAATCGGTGTGTTGGTATAGTTATATAAATATACATGCTACATATAAACAATACATTTAAATATCAACACGACTATTCCAATACAAAAACCAACCTACACATCTAAAACGATACCTATAGACCTAGATTGGCATCATCTTCCATAAACCTATTAATGCGTAAATGACCTATATGGTTAAGCACATGTCTTATAAATCTACACTGACTTACCAACCTCTTATTCCCTTAAAAGTTCAGTCAGTATGACGATCTTGCAGCCTTAAGCAGCAGACTTAGATCGGTGAACTTATTCTGCTAATAACGAAACTGTAATTAGCAACAAGCCTTCCCATTGATATGACATCCAATCACATAAGAGGAACTCGTCATGTCAAAAAAGCTAAACCAACACTATGTAAACCAAATTAACCGTACCATCAATAAAGCACTGGCTGTACATAAACGCTTAACAGCCATACACCTTGAT
Source organism: Providencia sp. PROV033 (assembly GCF_028484855.1). Lineage (NCBI taxonomy): Bacteria > Pseudomonadati > Pseudomonadota > Gammaproteobacteria > Enterobacterales > Morganellaceae > Providencia > Providencia sp. PROV033. Next base: position 3,396 of record NZ_JAMPSW010000072.1, read on the forward strand.
TTACGCTTTCCAATTACACCAGAAGATGTTGCAGATGACTCCACAGCAATTACCCGATTCTTTGAATCACTTAAGGCTAAAATCAAAAATGACCTTAAAAAGAAAAAAGAGGCTTGGAAACGTAATCTTTCCTGTGAATTACATTATTGTTGGGTGAAAGAGATTGGTGAAAAGAATAAACAAAAGCACTACCACGTGATGTTACTGCTTAACAAAGATATCTATCACTCCTTAGGGGATTTCAAAAAAGAGAGTGGAACCCTTTATGTCATGTTACAACAGGCTTGGTGCAGTGCCATCAAAATTGGGTATTTACCGTCTCGTCCATTAGTCAATATTGCGGGTAAAAATGTCACGCATTTATATCGTGTCGAGCAAGAAGAAACCAAAGATGGCATGTATACCTACATAGTGACGAATCAATCTCAAAATATCATTGTAAATCGAATTCGGTATCTCGCTAAGTTACATACCAAGTTCAATGTGGATGGTGAACGGTCATTTGGATGCAGTCGGTAATTAAAAACTGGAGAAGGGATGTCATGACTTGAAGTGATATCCCTTTCATCAAACCGGTATCGCTTCTGACTTTAATTTTAAAGACAGGAGTTCTTCCTCATGACAAATCCAATTGAAACATCAACAGTAACAATGCCATCACTGTTAAATGACCAATTTATCGATATGAAATTCATCACTAAGCTCACAGGCTTAACGGATAAGTGGTTTTATAAACTCATTCAAGACGGTGAGTTTCCCAAACCGATTAAACTGGGACGCAGCTCAAGATGGCTGAAAAGTGAAGTTGAACAGTGGCTACAAGAGCGAATTCAAGAATCGCGTACTTAGCGTTAACCTCATACCAATAAATCATATAGAAAGTGATACCTCGGTATAATTGTTTTAGCGGTCTGGTCACTTTTATATTTAAATTTCAATTTATTACATCTTCATTGTGTTTCATGATGCCTTCAGCAAATAGCGCCTGTAATCCACCTCGATTAAACGTTGAAATCACGCGATGTTTTTCTTCAGGCGTTAATGACTGAAAGATGTAATTCCAACCCGCTTCAATTTCTTTCGGTGTGACATTATTGGGTGGTGCAGGTTGCTGAGTACCTTTTCCCGTAACTAACCACTCTAATGAACACCCTGTGTATTTTACTATTGCTTCAATTTTGTCAATACCCGGAAGGCTCTGACCGCTTAGGTATTTTCTAATTGTAGCATCACTGATACCGCACTCACTCGCAAAACTACGAACGGAGTTTTTACCAATTAAGATTTTTAGTCTGTCCTTAAAACCTGTGATACCTAAAGATGAATCGGGGTTATTCCACAGGGAAATTGAACGAGATGATTGGGTCATTATTGAACTCCTTGGTGAGAGATAAAGTTTGCATTTTATTGATATAATAGTTCGTTGTGTGTTTGTATTCTAGTCACAATAATTTTTAAATTTGATATTAATAGCGTTTATTGGCTTGGTTTAGCTTCGCTTTATGTGCATATTGCGTATTATTATTTGAATTTAGTGCGCACTAGGTATGTTAAGAGTTTGGGCTTTTATGCTAATACTGGTATTGGGGGATTCAAAATAGATTTAAGGTGTTTAGGTGGATTTTTGAGCTTCTAAGGCTGCCAGTCATAGTGAATTTTCAACACGATTTTATGATAAGATAATGTCATGATATTTTGTGTCCACAGTGCCTTTCACGCCCTACTACTAATATTATGGTGATGGTGAGCGTTCTTTTAGATGTATACGAAGTTGTCCATTTGCCAGGGGATGTGTCATTCACTGATTTAAAATAACCATCATTTGATAATGTCGTATATTCGTTTTTCGAGTCATGAAGCCTGCCAGGTGGCGGTTAGTCCAGCTTGTCTCTATCGACTGGTGTATGGCAAAGCCTACCCTGATAAGCTCACCGAAGAAGAGGATTTAAATCTGAGTTTTCATATCGATGAACGGTTGTTACGCTATCACACACGGCCAATAATTATTTATCGCCAGTGGTGTATGAAAATTCCTTAAGAAAAGTGTCCTGATTTAGTTGCGCAGAACAGCAACTTCCGCTTTCGCAACAACGGACACTAAACCTGTAACGGACACTAAACCTGTATCGCAATGGAAGTGTGAAGACTTTTTGGTCATCGATGACAACTTTTATCCAACCGCCATTGGTGCAGCAGAGATTGTGACACAAAAAGGAAAAGTAGAAGACCCCACTTTAAATATTAGTGGTATCGAAACGGCAACTCCCTTGATTGTCGATGCGTGTAAAAAAGCCCCTAAAGAGTCATTTATTCAAAAAGTCGAAGAATATTTGAAAAAATGGTGAGGTAAAAAGTGCTGGGGTAATTAGACAGTAAAAATAAATAATTAGATGATATAAGTGAATTATTTTTCAAGGATTGAGCTTTGTTTTAGGCTTAATCCTTTTATTTTATAGCAGTAAGAGTGTTCTGCCGTTATCTTTGCACACAACCATCCGTCAGGCGATATCACGCCAAGCCAAGCGGATAAATCTATCACGCAACAATTAATAAAAGCATTGCAGCTAATTGAAGTTCGAGTACTTGACCATCTGATCATCGGTGGTCAGCAAATCTTCTCTTTCGCTGAGCATGGCTTAG
>NZ_JAMPSW010000073.1:0-13376 GCF_028484855.1 Providencia sp. PROV033
TGTGTTAGCTGTTTATGTTGAACGTCGCCAAGACAGAGATGGCGCTTATGCTTGTGTGATGTGTGTTACGATTATCTAACGTATTAGTAAGATCTGATTATCAGATCTTACTAATGCAAACACAATTATTTACATAAACTCCACTCTATAGAAATATTCAACTTTTGTTGTATTTTTATAGTTTAAGAATTTAGTTATCTTGATTTAATTAATAAGCGCGAAAATTACTTCAATCGAGACATAGCATCCTTAAGATCTGAGTCTACCGACGCATTCTTTGCTAAACTTATTTCAAGCATGTTTTCTGATGAGCGTAATTCATAACGAGCAACAAGTGGCCTACGGATACGTTCAATCGCTATTAATGTATCTTCATATCCTTGATTAATCCAAGAATTTATATTCTTAGTATCAAAACCAAGTAGGTCTTTCGCTCCTCCCCAAAAACCCTCATTACGTTTTAAAGTTCTTTGTGGGCGAATTTCTAGCACAATAGTATCAGGAAAATCATGTCGATCCCACATTGAGCCATCACTAAGATGAGTTACTACAACCATGTTGCAACCATATTCAACCAGAGGAGTTACAGGAGTATTTCCTTGCATCTTACTCCAGCCACCAATTCCACCATCGCTGTATTTTTTTCCATTAATCTCTCGAGGCTTAAATAATACGGGTAGGGCTGATGAAGCAAGTAAAGCCTCTTGCTGTTTATCTTGTGGTAAACTCTGGATATGTAAAAACTCAGAATCCTTTGTATCCCCAATGCCGAATTCAGCAGCTATAGAATTAGCTATATCTGTAAATCCACCATCACTTGGATATACGGATACAAACAAAGGCACCCCTTTACTTAAGGCGTCTGTATCTAGATATTGCTCCATCAATTTAAGTAAGGGTTGATCAGATAATAACGATGTATCTGAATATAGATTTTTTCCTGTTAATAATGCTTTTTTCAGCATTGAGTATATGACTCCACCACTTTTACTTAATACAGGGTTGAGTCCAAAACTAAGACCTAAATCTAGTAAGAATGATAGATAAGCAGAATGGTTGACAGATAAAATCTCATCACTTCCTAACACCCTCCAAATTTCTTCTAATCTTTCAGTTGCTTGTTTTAAATCAGATGAGGATGAAATAATCGCACCATTTAATGCCCCGATGCTAGCACCCGCAATAACATCAATATTTGTACCAGATTCATATAGTGCCCTAACTATACCAACCTCATAAGCACCTATTGCTCCTCCTCCGGATAATGCGAGGCCAACCTTCATATTCTTAATCATTTCTGCACCTCGAAAAAACTTCATCTACCATACTATCAGCTATACGCTGAGCAGAACTTAGTCTTGGCATACAAAGAGGGAGGTTTGTGTATTGCTGAGTAGTTGAATATACTATTGGATACCTATCCGCATCAGACCAGTCTCCTAACCAGTCGATAGCATCAATCCAATCATCATTTGACGTCGATCTTCCCTGCTGAGATAGCCATATGTTGGTATCATGTCGGGTTGTCGCATCACTTTTACAATCTATCGATAGTTGCACAATTGACCTATTCTTAAGAAGATCGAGCATATCCTTTACTTCATTTACTTTTCCCTCCCGAATCACATCACCAAATGATCCCCAGTACAACTCCTCTAATACAACGTAACAACGCCCAGCCAGAGATAGTGAATTAAACCTCCCTGCACTCCATCCAGATAAAATAGTATCTAGATGTAATTTCCCTCGTTGTAACCTATCGATATTATTAAGTTTTTGCTCCATATTAGACAAACGAATATGTACAGATTCTGCTATTATTTTCAATTGCTTGCGAGTTTCTACAGAGTAGTTGACAATAGAAGTTGTATCTGTAATGAGAGATGTTAGACGATCATTAACTTGAGCAAGAGCATAGTTAGTCGTTGCTAGTGATGATGTTAATTCGGTTAACCATGTAAGAGATGCTTCCACACCATCAGTGAGAGTCGCATTAATAGCTGCTTGCCTAGCTGATGATTTTCCACTCATACCTTCTTTGATTCGAGTAAAAAAAGATCTTTCTTTTTGAGAACGGATATGATCTCGTGCAACATCAATACCGTTTGCAAAATCAACAATAAATTTTTCAGGTAAGCATGTCAGTACCTGACATGCTTGACTCTCTGGTAAAATATCTTTGAATTCTTTCATTACAAGATCGGTCCTAAATCTTCTTGTAGAGACTTACTATCCTTAATAATATCAGGCGTCATTTTTTTCAGCTCTAATAAACGCTTAGTTAGTAACTCTTGCTGATGCTGACTATTCTTATGATCTTCTGAACTTTGAATCAAAGTGTTACGCAATTGTTCAACTTTCACTTTGAATAGAGCAAAAAAGCTCTCAATTTCCTTCATAATAGGTTGATTTATATTATCTTCAATAGATTGATTGAGCTCATTAAAATGTTGTTGTGTTTGAGACTTCACTGCTTTTTCTATTTTACGAATATTGACAATACTACGAGTAACTGAAACATCATACTCCTCCCATCCCCAATCATCTGTATTTAACCAACCACAAATAGTACCCCAAGCACCACTAGCTCGGCGCCTTCTTGTTTCAGTAGAAGTTCGTTCTTCTAACATCGATGATATTCGAGTCTTTGTTGCAATATTCACTTGTAAGTTTTTTACTTCTGGAAATTTAATCTTTACAGTAAACCCATCATTTTCTAAACGTGAATTAATTTGTCGTGCAATATTATCTATTGCAGAAAGAGTGTTGTTTTGAAAACTTTTTTCAATACTGCTAACGATATCAACTAATGTTGGTTTTATTACTGATTCAATATCCGATAATAAACTTGATACACTACTTTCTATTTTAGACACAAATTCTTCTGCATCACTTCTATTATTAAATTTCACTTCATTTTCTGTAGGATTAAAGTCTTCTGTTCTTGAGTCTATATAAATACCGGCAAGACCAGATAAAATCATATTAAAAAAACCGCTTTGTTTTTTTGGCTGAGATGTATGTACAGCTGTTTTATTTAATTCAAACTCTTCTTTTTCTTTTCGTCTACCAGTTTTAAAATATTCATCCAACTGATCTTTAAGTGCTTTATCAGCTGTATGTAACAATTCACTTGTTTTTATTTTTATTAAATTCATTGATGAATTTACTTCATCACTAACTCTTTTGTGACATGTCTGTATTTCTTCTATATCATGTTTTAATCCATCAATTTGAGACTTAAGAGCTTTTATACTAATATTTAGGCCTTGATGACGAATAGAGAGGTATTCATTTGTATTTTCTGCATTTTGTACTAGTTTAGCTGCAGCCGAATCGACTGCTAATGCCGCAGCTTTAGCGTGCGCTGCTTTAACAACCTCTTCAATTAATTTATCAAAATAAGATTTCTGCCATATTCTATTAGCTCTTTTAAGAACTTCATCTTTATCTTCCAGATCATCCTTATCAAACATAGAGCCAAAAGCTAGAGCAGCAAAATCTTTAACCCAAGCCTCTTCTTCAGGTAATAACTTGTCTTGGCTAACTACATTACGCGCCCTATTGGCTAGATAAGCTTGTCGTGCAGAACCAGGATATACATGTTCACTAGTTAACATGCCATTTTTAAGCATAGCCGGAACAGAACTCTTAACAGTATCGGCATCATCACCATTACGATCTTTTTGGTCGAACTTATTCACTAATACGAATAAACGACCAGCAGCAACATCAGCAATATTATTAAGCTCTTGCCTAACTTGTTTATCTGCTTCAGAGTTTAGTTGGGTATAATCAAGAACAGCTAGAACCGCCGAGGCTTTTTGCAACTGATCCTTCATCATAACTTGTAATTGAGGTTGACCTGCTTCATTTGGTCCAGGGGTATCTAATAGTGTTAATATACCTTGGTTTTCATCAAGTAATTCTAAGTGACTAAATTCTACTTCTATAACCGGTAATTCATTTATCGCTTCATAGGAAGAAAATGGAAATTCAACACCCAAAGAGCTAGCTAATCTAACTAAATCATTTAAAGAGGACAAACAAGTATAGATTCCAGACTCACCACTATAATTATTTGTTAACCAACTATCATTCTTAATAATGTCAAGTAGCTTTACTTTCTCTTGATCTTTTTTTAAATCATCTAGGCGTTTCTTACCTTCAGAAGTTTTAATTTTCTTATTTAAATCAGATATTAATTTATGAATAGGCTCAATATTATTTAATGTCAAACTAGGAGCTATTTTACCAGGCACATGACGAATTAGTGTAGGAATAGAAGTCATTGGTCTGTTGCGGTTTGGCAAAATTTCTTTACCAACAATAGCATTAATCGTCGTTGATTTACCCGCTTTCATCGTACCAACAACAGCAAGAACCATTTCTTTTCGAGTTATTTTGATTTGTTCACCACGTAATTCTTCTATTCGTTTAATTGCTTTTTCTTTATTGAATAATGGCTGCCCATCATTCTTTTTATCATCAATCAGTATATCAGGCTCATTGATCATCTTTTCTAATAGTTGAATGTTAATTTTTATTAATCTATCCGCTTCATTACAAAGTAATGAAATATTATCTTCATGCATAAACAATCCTTTTAAACTAGTATCAATCTATCTTAATTAATAACATTATTTATAAATTAGAATATAACCTATGAATCCACAATAGGGTAGCAAACATCCCCCCAAAAAGTATCTGGGTTTGACATCATTAAATCGATCATAACGATAATGAGTTTGTACAAAAGCTTAGTACAATCTTGTAGTTGAGTTCGATTAATACTGCTATTCCACGTAGCCCCACCATGAATAAGTTGATTACGTACAGTGTACAATCGATTAAAAATGACACTGAGTAATTGGGGGGGATTACCGCTAGAAAGTGCTTGAGATGCAATTTTTTGCCCTTGGGATAAACGTTCTTTCCATTCAGATTCAGTGATCTTTCCTCGATGAAAATCCCAAAAGCCCTGTAAAACAAATGGGGTATCAAGCAAGATACGAATACTATTTGAAAACTCTTGCCAAACTAAATGATCAATTTGTTTTGTAGTATCTAATAAGCAGATCCTATTTAGAAACTCGCGAAATGTTTCTTGCTCTGATAAACGCCAGCGCTCATCAATTTCGTAAGCATAAGCTGCGTTGAATGCTATCCAAAGAAAAATAAAACGACCATCAATATCATCAGCCATTTCAGCTCGTTGTAACCAACTTAATGCTCGATGAATACGCAGATTAAGATTATCAGGTAAGGAGTTACGTAAAACTCTATGTCGGGATTTTAGCTCTTCGAATTTCAAGTAATCTCCTTAATGATGCTAACTATTTAAATAATGAACCGAACTTTGAAATTATCGTATCTAATGATCCTGCAGGTGTTCTTTTTAACGCTTTACTGCCACATTTCGGGCATTCGGTAAAACAATCATAGCCAGTAACCAAATTATCACTTTTTGGGGGCACCGTTTTATGCCAACCACAATCACTACAATGATAAACAGAAGGAGGTGCAGGGATAGGCATCATGATCTCCTTGAAATTCTCTAACTATAAATGTTGTTAACAACAATAAAAAATGATTTAGATCAATTTTATTAATTTATTGAAGTCAATACGAGATATAACAACCCTATCACATATTTTAGAGCCTATCTCAATAGGAGGTAAATTCATCACCTTACCCAGCCATATCGATGTTTAAAAGTCAGGCTGTATAAGGTTTTGGTTACAGTGATAATATATTGTATTTGACCCTATATTTCCAGACACTTTTTATCACTTATTTCATTATTATTTTTTAACATTAACGCTTTATACTTTTTAACTATAGCATTTAATTCTTTTCGCTGTATCAAACAAAAATCATTCATAAAACCCTATCCTTAATGTTCACCTTAATTCCACTCATAACCCCATACTGATATCAATTCTAAAATTGCTAATTTCTGAAAATCGCAAATACACCATAAAATTTATATCAACCTTTACATCACGAAGAAATTGCATTTTTTACTTAAGTTGTTTAACTCATTAAGATATCACTACAGTTTTATTAGCTCATAATTCGTTCAATGTTTAACAAGATTATTCTGCTTACCACTGTTCTTGAGTTAATTTACGTAATTTATTGTGCTAAAGACAATGACAAATTCAATCTTCTATTTGAACAAAAAATTGGCCTTTCTTATTTTCATCTAAAAAAACAGAATAGTTGATAACTTCAGAGGTCATTCTACCGTTAGCTCCTCGCAAAACAACGCGAGCTTCACAGGAATACTCTTTTGCTTTTTCATACTTTTCAATTAAATCATGTCCTGTCACTGTGGGTATAACTCCCTCAACGCCCAGATTATTAAAGTAATTAACAATCACTTTATTTAAAAGTTCTTTTGTCTCTTTACTATCACATTTAGGTGGCATATTTTCACTACAACCCAGTATGATAAATGAAGTCAGTATCATTAATAACAATTTAAATTTCATTATATTGTCTCTTAATTAAAAAAAGGAGTATTTTTCTAACATCACTCAATATATGCAACATTAGGAATGCCCTTTTCAGTGAGCGAATGGCCAAGTCTAATGGTATCGGGTAGACATTTATCTTCTATATTTTCCCCTGTCATTTTATTCTGACGGCTAAATGACATCTCATTCGTATAAATACGTTTGGTGCCTTTATTTCCAATAAATGTTTTCATATCACGATAGAATGAAACCACAACTGCATTTTCACTCTCTGGACTATCCCCCCGAAGACCAAAAAAAAGTATTTTTCCATCTTTATATAAAATATCTTGTTTAACTTCACCTGATGGGATATCCAATTTTATCAGTCCTCCACCTTCATCAGGATCATCTCCGGGAGCAAAGAACGCGATATAGACAGTATGACTGCCATGACTGACAGTCATTTGTACACCGTCATCAAGCGTACATTTCAAATCAAAATCCTCATCAGCAAAAGAAGAGGTTGTCAATAATATCCCTATAATCATTAAAATAACGTTCTTCATTGTAGTTTGCCTATTGAATAAATTCACTCAGCCATAAAAATAAACTCTGGCATTTTACATATTAAAATCATCAAACGATAAAGACATCAAAGGTATTCGCTTATAATAAGCATGAGCATTCATTCTTTTTTATCTATCTCGAACGGTATTCATCTTTATGCTATCTTTGAGGCTTGTATGGTCATTGAATAAAATTGCAATACAATTAAAAAATACCAGTTGTATTCGCGGTATCACATTGTTCTAATGTTAATTTATTATCAATCTATTTAAGGTATTGTTATTTCTCATTTTTATGATTGGCTTTTTTCTCATTTTGTAAATAAGCCTTTTGAACCAAATCACTTTTTTCTTTTATTTCTGAAATAGAATTAATTAAAAAATTGATGTAGTACGTGGAGAATAGCAAGGTATAAAATGCATTAGGTTTAATATCCACCCCATGGACTTTTAAATAATACATTTGTAGTACACTTTTCGCTTTGAACGCCCAAACAATTAGCGCAATGAAGTACACTTTTGAAAGAATGATAGAGAAACTATAAAAATCGCTGCCCATTGACATCATCAGTTGTGCATCACCTAAGAACATACTCCAACCCAGCAATAAGGAAGGAACAACAAAATAATAAGGATGAATAATGACGCTCTGCGTTTCCGAACCAATCAGTTTACTGGCATTATACAGCCAGATAACCGGGTAAATACCCGCTGTCACTAGGGTTAATAACACAAATTGAAGCGTTGTCGTACTTAGCTTTTTAGATAAACTATCAATATCAGACATGCGATTTCCTATATTCAAGATATGAGATACCACGTTGAGTTTTTAGAAAATTCAACGAATAGACATGAAATATTACTCCAATATTAACAATATATCAGAGTATTCAACCATTATTATCGGTAAAGTTAGGCTGTTATTAATTTACACAACAACCCCAATGGGTTCAAATAGGTTTAACAGATCAATAAATTAAAATTGATCGGTTTCAACGATCGATTTAAATTTGCAATAAAAATCAATCAATTAAAATTGCAACAATCTTAAGCTAAATAAAAAAGCCCGTTTATTTAAAAAATAAATGTCACACATTGAATTGAATGCGCCCTAAATGAGGTGTTCACAAGAATATAAATCGGGGGGATTTTCAAGAATTGAGCGAAAAGAGGTAGGCTGTTCGGATTATTGAGTGTGCTTAATGGTGTTCTGCGCAACTAAATCAGGACACTTTTCTTAAGGAATTTTGTTCATACTCAATTGGGGACAGATCACCGTTGGCAGTATGAAGCCTTTCTAGGTTGTAATAGCGCATATACGCGATAACATCTTCTTTCATCTGTTTCCGAGTCGGCTGAGGGATTTTCAGTACCCAATCGTGTTTTAAACTGCCAAAAAATCGTTCTACAACAGCGTTATCCCAACAGGCTCCAACATCACCCATGCTTGCCCTAATACCATAGCTTGTTAGCAAGCGGCGATATCGCTTACTCGTATATTGAGAGCCTCTATCACTATGAAAGACTAACCTTTTTCGGGCTGGCGTAAGTTATACGCTTTCATCAAGGCTTTACTGACTAAATCTGCCGTCATTCGTTTATCGATGTGCCAACCCACAATACGGCGTGAGTATAAGTCCATCACGATGGCTAAATACATCCAGCCTTCCCCTGTTTTTAAATAGGTCACATCACCCGCCCACACTTCGTTAGGTGCGTGAGGATTAAAATTTTGATTGAGCTAATTATCGGCTACGGCATCACTGTGTTTGCGTTTTGTGGTGACTTTGTAAGCAACGCGCTGAGTGACGACTAGGCCAAGCTGAGCCATTAGCTTTTGAACGCCATAAGCACTCACGCTAAAGCCCTCTTTGCATAACCGTTTACGTAACGTTCTATAACCTAAGCTATTTCGACTCTGTTCAAAGATAGCTTTGGCTCTGCGGTACAGGCTAAGTTGTTCTGCGGTGATCAATTTTGCTGGGCGTTTAAGCCAAGCATAGTAGGCAGAACGACTTATTTTCATTAACTTGCAGAGCTTCAGCACGGGAAACTGTGAAGATAATTGCTTAATCGTTTTAAACGCTACTTGGTTTCCTTTAGCAGGAGGGCGCTGTTTCTTGTCCTTAAATCCCTTCTGGGGTAGGTTTTTAGTCTTTCTTATAAAATAATTTATGATAGGATAAGGCCTAATAAAATTAATCAGGTTGGAGTCTATTCCGTGTTTTATATCCATCAGTCCAGCTTCAACCCGTAGAGATGATTGAGTCAGTGTGGATGAATAACCGCGTTGAGCGGATCAGTTTAATGTGATGATGCGATGCCAGTCATGACTTGATAAACAGAGTATTAAGACATTGGTTGAATGGGATAAACAAGACGCATGATAAATGATGGTCTGAAACAAACGGTAGGGGCGAAGTCATATAGGCTTTCGAAGATAGCGCAGTTGCCACAAGCAATCCGGGATCGCATTGCTCACATCGATTTCATCTTATTGTTTAAGGGGGAAGCGGTACGGGCAGATTTAGTCGATCGCTTCAGCATAGCAGCTACACAAGCAACGAAAGACTTCGCGCTATACAGAGTGCTTGCACCAGGTAACATTGAGTATGACCAAAAGCTCAAGTTGCATAAGCGAGGTGAAGCATTTGAGCCCTTGTTCGACTACGACGTCGTTCGAACATTGGCGACAATTAGCCAAGGGTTCGGCGATGGCTTTACTGGCAAGGTAAAACCGCCTTTTGCGTGTGAAGCGCCTTATCACCTTAACAAACCGAGTTTATCGATAGTGGCGAAAGTCACCGAAGCCATCCATAAAGGCAAAGCCTTGCGTATCACCTATGTGTCGTTATCGAGCGGTGAAACAATACGTGAAATTGTGCCGCATACGTTGGTGGACAATGGCCTGCGTTGGCACGTTCGTGGTTTTGACCGCGAGCATGGTGAATTTCGTGACTTTGTATTGACTCGAATTAAAGCAGCTATTGTGCTTGAAGACTCCACTTTGTCTGAAATGGAGCTCGAACCCCAAGACCGGCAATGGAATCGCTTTGTAGAGCTAGAGTTAGTGCCACACCCACGTATAGAGCACAGCGAAGCGATTGAGTTAGACTATGGCATGACGGGGGGCGTGATGAAAGTTGAGATTAGAGCGGCAACTGCGGGGTACTTGCTTAGGTTTTGGAATGTGGATTGTTCTCCCAACGCCACACTAAAAGATGGTGGAGCTCAATTGCATTTAAAGAACAGAGCAACACTTTATGGAGTTAAAAACATCATGCTAGCTCCAGGGATTGAAAAAGAACTTGGTAACTAATGCACAAAAACGAACTTGGCGCAGGGAATAAATTTTGATGAAAATAATCGATAACCTTAACAACCTATTAGGTGACGAGCTTCAACAGACGCCGAAATACTGATGGGTATAGAACCTGTTGTATTTGCACAATTTAAGCAGAACCCTGAGCATTTTCTAGCTGAAGCTTCACGCCTTGTGAAAGAGCAAAAGGCATCGGTGATTATCGAGAAGCTATCATATGATCCAACTAACGAATCTTATGATGTTGATATATTCACGGCTGAGCAAAAAATTACAGATATGACAAAAGCCGTTAGTGGCGTTAATAAACATATTTATGATTATGTTGTCGTTGATTCACAAGGTATTGAACGAGACTTTGTTACCGAACTTGATACAAGCAAAGAAGTCGTGGTTTATGCAAAACTGCCTCGTGGTTTTCTGATACCGACGCCTGTTGGCGACTACAACCCTGATTGGGCTATTTCTTTCAAAGAAGGAAGTGTTAAACACATTTACTTTATTGCTGAGACTAAAGGAACGATGTCTTCGCTTGAATTGCGTGGCATAGAAGATCGCAAGATTGAATGTGCTAGGAAATTCTTTGAAAAAATTAATGCAGAGATCACGAGTGAAAATGTCAAATATGATGTTGTAACGAGTTACTCGAAATTGATGGGAGTCGTAAGCGGCTAGTTGTTTCCGTTTTTATATCGGGCTGTCAGTTCATCTGACTGACAGCTCACTTTTAGTTACATAACAATAATTGGAAAATTGAGTCAGCAGATTGATTCTAAATGTCGCTTACTCATGCGGTTATATTTTAAGTATGGTTGTTGACATGATGGAGAAATAGCATGAATCCTGAAAAATACAATAGAAGTATAAGCTTGCTTTGCCCGACTTGTGGCTGTTCAGACTTTTCCTACGAAGACGGTTGCGATGAAACAATACAAGTAATGACTTGTGCATCTTGTGGCAGAGAGTTCAATAAAGATGAGCTTATTCAAGAGAATAGCGAAAATATTGATGAGCACCTTTCTGAAATCAAGGAAGAAGTTTTAAAAGACGTTCAAGACGAACTACGTAAATCTTTGAAAAAGGCTTTTTCTGGTAGCAAGAATATAAGGATTAGGTAATGCCAGTAACTATTGATGCTGGTGATGTGATAGCTGGATTAGCTTTCCTTTTATCTGGCTACGCAACATGGCAAACGGTCAGCTTTAATAAGAGGCAGAAGTCACTTGTCGAAAGCCAAGAAAAGCTAAACACCATTCTCTTGGAAAAAGAAAATGAAGATGCTCTGAAAGGAAAGCAAGCTGACCTTGGTGCATCAATTATAAAACTTGGCAGCAGTAAGTATCGGCTTAAGGTTTGGAATAAAGGAGCTGCTACTGCAAGAAACGTCAGAATTGAGTTCCCCGAAGGTAACGATTTAGTTATTGAATCAGAAGTGACTGACAAATTTCCGATGGAAAGCCTTGAAAGGTATCAATCCGTTGAGCTTATAGCCGCTGTTCATATGCAAACGAAACGAAAACATGTTGTTCGGCTAGTTTGGGAAGATGATGCCCAGTCTTATAATGAAAAGCTCTCTTATCCTACATTGTAATGTAAATATCAACTGTGGAAAGGCTAAGGAAGATGCGAATAAGTCCCTGATGTGAGGTCATAGCTACATAGTAAATCACAGCCATTACCGCCCATGTACCAACAGTTAACTTTTGCCGATATTGAATTTTCCAGCAAGTGCCACCGGAACAATAGCGTGCTTCTCTTACTGTGATTGCGCATTGGCCCACTAATGTGGGGCAAAGTATCCAAGCCTATTCTGAACAGCTTAAGGCCAAAATCGCCCAAATCGTGGCGGTCTGGGGTGGTAACCCTGAAGAGGACAAACCAAAAGCTGAAACTGTAATGTGCGCTCGGCCACCTGATTAACACTCGCCCATTCTACTTACGCCAAGGCGTATGGTGCACAGGGTGTTATGTTGAAAGTCAAGATGTGGCTATCTTGCTTCTACTAGTGCATTTGTCATAACAGTAAGATAAATACCCATTTAATGGTTTGAATTAAATAAAAAAAGAATACCATAATAGCCATCTTTACGGACATCCGTAAAGATGGCTTAAAATAGAGTTTAGTTTGATTGGTACTCTAGCTTATGGATGTCATTGGGGTACCACGACATTCTTTACTTCCCGCCTTGAGGGATGAAAGCGGCTTGACTCTCATGTTGTTGTCCTATCTACCCCCCCGTATGATAAACATATCCTCCACTGTGAAAAATTCCTCCTTGTTCAAGGAAAACATCACGTCCATAGCGTTCATAGTCAAAGTAATGGGATAAATGACCCAGTTGGGCTAAATTATAACAACCACTTTCTTCTATCCAGTAATAACCTAAATCATATTCATTATTGACCCCCGCTAATTGCTGGAAAGAATCTAAATTATCCGCTAAATGAATTAAATCATGGATTGAACTCGTTGAAGAACCGATTTCAATTGCCGCCTGATAAAGGTCAATTTCATCAGGCGATAACATGGCTAATCGCGAGGCTAACTCGTTCAACTCATCTAAAAGGCTATATTCTGAAATGTAAGAAGAAAGGCCATTAATGGAGGATTCATAGTCGGTCAAAAAATACTCTTCATAGTGAATACCATCAATGCCAATCCGCATTAAACAGTGTTCGATCTCTTTTGAGGTTGCTGGAAGCTCAAGCCACTCACCAACCAGTTCACCTTCGTTATATTTTCCTAAGTTCGTAATAAAAACAGAAATCATCCCCGATTTTAGGCATGGGGAAGCCGTCGCAGTTATACGCATATTCGTGTCCTATTATTGATGTATTGTGATTTAATTAATGGCGATATTTTGATAAAGGGAGCTATTTCCCTTTAGAAGCTGATGTTGATATAAAAAGCCAATCAGCTGAAAAACAGGCAACTCGCTTTAAAAATGATTAATGACGGTTTAGACCAGGATAATGAGTTGCCTTACAATCCCGATAACATGTTATGTTTTTTACCATGATTTA
>NZ_JAMPSW010000074.1:0-21346 GCF_028484855.1 Providencia sp. PROV033
TTCAGTTTAATGGAATCGGCAATAATTCGATTAACCAAACGCTGAACGTCTAATGGATCATTTTTATTATCAAGCTTATCAAGCATCGCTTTGAAATAATCGGTGCTTTTTACAAATGCTTCTTGGTTAACTTTGGAACGGTATTGAATAATAAATTCGTTGTAAATACGTTGAGAGCCTAGGTCAACATCCATTCCCAGCGCACTTAAACGCGCAGAAAATTCATTGACTTCTTTTAGCTCTTCAGAGGTTGGCGGGATAATAATTGCTTCACTCGTCCACTTTTGAGGAAGCATTTTTACGACCCCAATACTCAATGCGGTAACAATGACTGTTGCAATAATAATCAGGAGTTTATTTTTAAACAGAACCGCGATTAGCGCCATGAGATCGATCTCATCATTTTGCTGTAATTTAAATTGCGGGTCTTGCTCTAACTGCTTTTTTAATTCTGAAGACAAATTGGTTTTTTCAGTCATGTTAATTCCGTACAACAAGCTCTAAATTATACTGTCGAATATTGAGGTCGTAATTATAGTCTAAATTTGAGTTTTGGATATAACCATTAGTCATCTTTATGATATTAACGGTTATACAACACTTTTTACGTAATTTTTCAGAATTAACTGAATCATATTGATACTAATATCACTGTCATTCAGAGCAGGAATATAACGGTATTGTTCACCACCACTATGTAAAAAGAACTCTTTGTTCTGTTCACTAATTTCTTCTAACGTTTCTAAACAATCCACTGAAAAACCAGGGCAAACAACCTGAACAGATTTAACGCCCTCTGATGGCAGTTTTTTCATCGTCTGATCAGTGTATGGGCTTAACCATGGCTCGCGCCCAAATCGAGATTGGTAAGTCATAAGAACTCGGTCACTTGGAAATTTCAGCGCTTGCTTTAATAGTTCCGTCGTTTGCTCACACTCTTTGTCATAAATATCCCCAGAATCGCAGTAGCGCTGCGGAATACCGTGAAAAGAGAGAATGAGTCTATCCGGCTCACCATGCTCAGCAAAACTAGCCTCTATGGATTCAGCTAACGCTTGAATATACGCAGGGTGCGTCGCGTAGCTACGAATAAACCGCACAGAAGGAATAGTCCGCATAGGTTTAAAAGCGCGAGTAATAGCTTCATAAACAGCTGCAGTCGTGGTGCAGGAATATTGTGGATACAGAGGTAAAACCACCAATTCCGTCACATCTTGAGCAATCAAACTGTCGATAGCGCTCTTTATTGACGGCGAGCCATAAGTCATTCCCAGTTCAATCGGCGTATTAGGAAAAAATGCAGATAATTTTTCTTTTTGACGCTGTGAATAAACTAATAATGGCGAGCCTTCATCCATCCAAATTGAGCCATAAAGTTTTGCCACTTTGGAAGCGCGAATTGGCAAAATAGCGCCATGTAAAATAGGCTTCCAGATCAATGGGGAAAGATCAATAACGCGGGGATCACTTAAGAATTCTGCTAAATAGCGTTTAACTGCTGATGTTGTTGGGGCATCGGGCGTTCCCAAATTTACCAATAGTATTCCATATTTTTTTTCTAACATTAGAACCACTCCTAATTGATAATCATTCCCAACAATAACAGATTTTGATAACTAATTTTGCCAACTTGTGGCACAAAAAGAAAGGCAGCGTTTTGCGCTGCCTTTTCAATTTAGCTCAGAGAAAATTAACCTAGAATTTTCGCTAACTCTGCGCTCACTTCAGCCACTTTGCGAGTACCATCTAATTTGAAGTACTGAGTGCTGCTCGCTTTCGCTTCGTTTTGATAGTAAGCAATCAATGGTGCAGTCAGTGCATGGTATTCAACTAAACGCTTACGAACTGTATCTTCTTGGTCATCTTTACGGATCGTTAGCTCTTCACCAGTCACATCATCTTTGTTTTCAACTTTAGGTGGGTTGAAAGTCACATGATATACGCGACCTGATGGTGCGTGAACGCGGCGACCAATAATACGTTCAACAATGATGTCATCTGGCACATCGAATTCTAAAACGTAATCAACATTGATGCCTGCTTCTTTCATTGCATCCGCTTGAGGAATGGTACGCGGGAACCCATCCAACAAGAAGCCATTGCGACAGTCATCTTGTTTGATGCGCTCTTTCACTAATGCGATAACCAGCTCATCAGTCACTAATTTGCCATTATCCATCAGCTCTTTAGCTTGTAAACCTAACTCGCTCCCTGATTTTACCGCGGCACGTAACATGTCGCCGGTTGAAATCTGAGGGATCCCAAACTTCTCCATAATAAATTGAGCTTGAGTGCCCTTACCAGCGCCCGGAGCGCCAAGCAGAATGATACGCATTGCGTAAACCCCTTGCTATTTAGTTTTTTATAATTTGAAAAGAAAACGCTCTACCATACCATTAGCATGGCACCTGACTCAAGAAGGCACGTAAACGTTTTCCCATTTATCTTTTTTCGCAAAAGAAAAAAACCACGCAAAAAATCGCATTTTTACGTGGTTTATGCTCGAAAACGAAAATAACTCAGCGAATTATTTTAAAAGTAATTCGTTGATTTTTTTGATGAATAAGTTTGGATCTTCCAATGTGCCGCGCTCTGCCAGTAAAGCCTGGTCGAGTAGGACATCAACCCAATCCGCAAACACACTATCCTGTTCCACTTCAGCGGCTTTTTTCACCAGTGGGTGATTCGGATTCAGTTCAAAGTTATATTTTACTTCAGGCGCAGCTTGACCCGCAGCAGCGAACAGTTTCGCCATTTGGGTGCTCATTTCATCCGCATCCGTAGTTACAATCGCAGGAGTATCCGTTAAGCGATGAGTTAATTTCACCTCTTTCACACGGTCACCCAAGAAGGTTTTCACGCGTTCAACGAACGGCTCTAACTGTTTTTCTGCTTCTTCTTGTTCCGCTTTGTTTTCATCTGCTAACTTGTCTAATGACTCGTCCGCTTTGCTGACAGATTGGAATTGTTTACCATCAAATTCAGAAAGATAGTTCATCATCCATTCGTCAATGCGGTCAGATAACAGCAGAACTTCAATTCCTTTTTTACGGAACAATTCTAAGTGCGGGCTGCTCTTCGCTGCGGCATAACTATCCGCAGTGATGTAGTAAATCTTATCTTGCCCTTCTACCATGCGGCTCACGTAATCTTCCAATGAGACATTTTGCACGTTGCTGTCGTTATGCGTGGTTGCAAAGCGTAGCAATTTCGCAATCGCTTCGCCGTTCCCCATATCTTCAGCAGGGCCTTCTTTCATCACCAGACCAAATTGCTGCCAGAATGTTTGGTATTTCTCAGCATCATTTTTCGCCAGTTTTTCCAGTGTTTGCAGAACACGTTTTGTCAGTGCGCTGCGTAAGTTACGCGTCAATGCGCTATCTTGCAGAATTTCACGGGAAACGTTCAACGGTAAATCGTTGGAATCCAATACCCCACGAACGAAGCGCAGGTAATTAGGCATAAACTGCTCTGCATCATCCATAATAAAGACACGTTGAACATACAGTTTTAAACCGTGGCGCTGGTCGCGGTTCCACAAATCAAATGGGGCTTGAGATGGAATATACAGCAGACTGGTATATTCCTGTTTCCCTTCCACACGGTTATGTGCCCACGTTAATGGATCTGCGTAGTCGTGGGAGATATGCTTGTAGAACTCAATATATTCTTCGTCTGAGATGTCAGATTTGCTGCGCGTCCACAGTGCTTTCGCTTGGTTGATTTTTTCCCAAGTCACAGTGCCGTCTTCTTCGTTTTTCTCTTCGATTTCAACAGGCAGAGCAATATGGTCAGAATACTTGCTGATAACAGAACGTAAACGCCAGTTATCTAAAAACTCTTTTTCATCATCACGTAAATGCAGGGTAATTTCGGTTCCGCGATCGGCTTTTTCGATATCTGCGATAGTGTATTCACCTTCGCCAGCAGATTCCCAGAACACCCCTTCGCTCGCATCAGCACCCGCTGCACGGCTGCGTACGGTGACTTTATCGGCAACAATAAATGCGGAGTAGAAGCCCACACCGAATTGACCGATCATTTGGCTATCTTTGACTTGGTCACTGCCTAATGATTCTAAGAATGATTTGGTGCCTGATTTAGCGATAGTACCTAAGTTTTCAATGACTTCTTCACGGCTCATACCGATGCCGTTGTCACTGATAGTTAGAGTACCTTTGTCTTTGTCTGCGCTAATACGCACACGCAGTTCGCCGTCATTTTCATACAGTTCAGGCTTAGATAATGCACGAAAACGCAGTTTATCCGCCGCATCGGATGCGTTGGAAATGAGCTCACGCAGAAAAATTTCTTTGTTTGAGTAAAGAGAGTGGATCATCAACTGTAGCAGTTGTTTGACTTCTGATTGAAACCCACGAGTTTCTTGTCCTTTCATACTCATTAATCGCCTCTATATCATCAATCTAATAGTTAGGTTTTGACTTATCGATGGAAACTAATTTGGGGACAAAAAAATAGAATTCAACCACTAACCACAAATTAGCAGCCAAATTAATATGAACGAAAGTAAATTATGGAAGACTACGAGAGTTTTGGCTTGAGGGTTTTGCTTTTATAAGGTAGCTACCTACCTTCCTCTAAATAGTTCAAAGTTGTAGGTAGGCGGCAAGCAAGCTTATCCCTAGGAGCATACTGAAGTATGTGACTAGGGTGAGGTTGTGCAGCCAACACCCCTACAATTTGAAATATGACGAGGATAAGAACAATCCCTAGGAGCATACACAAGTATGTGACTAGGGTGAGGTTGTGCAGCCAACACCCCTACAATTTGAAATATGACGAGGATGCTACAACTTCGAGCGGCCTGACAACGAATGAGAAAGCGTCGTGCTATCAACCATCTCTAACTCCCCGCCGACAGGCACCCCATGCGCAATCCGGCTCGCCGCCACCCCATACTGCGCGCACATCTGCCCAATATAGTTTGCCGTCGCCTCCCCCTCTACTGTCGGGTTGGTCGCCAAAATCACTTCAGTGATGTTTTCCGATGCCAGTCGCTCTTCGAGCCTATCTAGCCCGATATCCATCGGTCCAATGCCATCTAATGGTGACAGATGCCCCATGAGTACGAAATAGCGACCTGAGAATTGACCAGTTTGCTCGATAGCGTAAATATCTGCGGGGCTTTCCACCACGCAAATCAGCCCATTTTGCTGACGGCGCGGGTTATCGCAGATATTGCAGGTGTCTTGCTCAGTAAATGTGCGGCAATCGCGGCAATGCCCGATTTCGGACATTGCACGAGTCAGCGACTGAGCCAAACGCATTCCGCCACTACGGTCACGTTGCAGAAGTTGGAAAGCCATTCGCTGCGCTGACTTGGGTCCCACACCGGGGAGACAGCGCAGCGCTTCCATCAATGATTCAAGAAGCGGACTCGTTTGCATTAGAATGGCATCTTAAAGCCTGGTGGCAGTTGCATACCGCTAGATACGCTAGCCATTTTTTCTTTTTGTGTTTCTTCGATACGACGCGCTGCATCATTGAATGCCGCAGCAATCAAGTCTTCCAGCATATCTTTGTCGTCTTCTAACAGGCTAGGATCGATTTCAACACGACGGCAGTTATGTGAACCGTTGATGGTCACTTTGACTAAGCCTGCACCAGATTCGCCAGTAGCTTCGAGTTGAGCGATTTCTTCCTGAACTTTCTGCATTTTATCTTGCATTTGCTGGGCCTGTTTCATCAGGTTACCCAATCCACCTTTACCAAACATAGTTTTCTCTCACAACTGAGGCTACAGATTCGCAACTGTAGCGTTAAACGGGGCGAATACTCTCTTCATCCAATTGCGCATCAAACATGGCGCGCAATTTTTGAATTGTTTTATCCGCAATAATAGACTGACGGGCTTGCGCCAGTTTCTCTTCATAAATCGCCTGACGCCATTCCAGCGGCGTTTTCACCGCCGTATTATCATCGTGAACGATTTTCAGTTCAACAGGGCGACCATAATGTTCACTCAACGCGTCTTGCAACGCGTTGAGAGCGTTAGGTTTATCAAGATGGCGTTGAGCGGAGCGCAAGTGCAATACAATTTGCGACTCGTCCAATTCTTCTTTATATGAATTCAAAGCCAATTGTTCAACTAGCTTCGGAATATTTAATTGCGCGATTTCCCCCGACCAACTATCACGTTCGCGCCCTTCTTCGGTGATTTTTATTGCTAACTCAGGGGTTTTTTCATATTCCAACGCCTCTTTGATTTCCGTTGGCGTTGTCACTGTGTCTTTTGCGTCAAGAACTTCACCATTTTGCGGCTTCCACTGGTAAGGCTTCGGCTTCGCAGGCTTGGTCTTCTGTGACGCTTTTTCCATCACATTTTGCTGATGTTTGCTGGTTACCGCGGCCAGCCGTTCAAGTGCTGAAACCGCCGGCTTAGCCCTTTCGGACGTCACCGGATGAGTCTTTTTTGGACTCGGATCCTCACTTTGTGGCGTTTGTAGTGCCTGTCTGGCTTTTAATAGCTGCAATGTTGGGCTATTTTCCGGTAAGTTCTCTGCGCTCGCAGGCTGCGGGGCTGGGCGTCTTACCGTTGATGGTGCTGGCTCTGGCTGAAAAGTGGAAGCCGGCGCGTTTGAAACTAATTTCGGCGGCAATTCTACTTCTTCAATAATGCTCTTTGGGTGGAAGGCTAGCGCTCTTAGTAGAGCCATTTCCACGCCCATCCGTCTTTCTGGCGCATAGGCTAATTCTTTTCTACCCACCAGCAAGGTTTGGTAGAAAAGTTGAAGATCCGCTGGAGAAATTAATCGAGCAGCTTGCCTTAGACGCCCTTCCGTAGAGGATGGATCGGTTTCTTGCTCCGCTGGTAACAGTTGAATCATCGCGATTCGGTGAAGCAAAGAGAGGATCTCAACCAATAGATTTTCCCAGTCCGCTCCTCGGGATGCCGCTTGTTCCACTTGCGACATGACGGCAGCACCCTCCGCACGAATTAACGCTTCAATAATGGCGAGTGGCTGTTCATCATCAAGGGTGCCCAGCATTTGGCTCACGATATCCGCAGTTACCTTCCCCTGCCCCATGGCAATCGCTTGGTCAGTTAAGCTCAGCGCATCTCGTAAACTGCCATCGGCAGCGCGTGCGATCAGTTGGCGGGCTCGAGTATCATGCTCAATATTTTCTGCATTCAAGATAAGCTCAAGCTGTTCGCTAATTTGAGCCACATCCAGCGCTTTCAAATGGAATTGTAAGCAACGGGATAAAATGGTGACTGGCAGCTTTTGAGGATCAGTGGTTGCAAGCAGGAATTTGACGTGTTCAGGCGGCTCTTCCAGTGTTTTAAGCAACGCATTAAAACTGTGGCGCGACAACATGTGAACTTCATCAATGAGATAGACTTTAAAGCGACCACGGGCGGGTGCGTACTGAACGTTATCCAGTAATTCTCGCGTGTCTTCGACTTTTGTCCGTGATGCGGCATCAATCTCAATCAGATCGACAAATCGCCCCTGCTCAATTTCCAAACAGTTCGCGCATTTACCGCAAGGTGTTGCTGTGATCCCTGTTTCGCAGTTCAGCCCTTTGGCAAACAAACGTGCGATCGTGGTTTTCCCGACACCGCGGGTACCCGAGAAGAGATAAGCGTGATGAAGCCGTTGGTGCTCAAGCCCATTAGCAAGCGCAGTCAACACATGCTGCTGACCAACAACATCCGAAAATTTTTGGGGGCGCCACTTACGGGCAAGTACCTGATAGCTCATGGATTCCACTGTTATTCAACATGGGACATTGATAAATATAATAATAGTACCATGCTACCACAGCCTCAACCCATTGGGCGAGACTGCCGTAAAAATAGTAAGAAGAGTGCGGAGCAGATTAGTGACCAGGGAACTCAACAAGACTATAGGAAGTAACACCTTCTTTGGCTAAGCGCTCAACACCGCCTAAATCTGGCAGTCCGATCACGAAAGCTGCATCGACAACTTTTGCGCCGAGTTGCTTAATCATTTTAACCGTCGCTTCGACAGTACCACCCGTTGCTAACAGATCATCCACGACTAACACATTATCTTGTGCACTAATGCTGTCTTTGTGAATTTCCAGTGTATCGGTACCGTATTCGAGGTCATACGTCATACTTAATACTTCACGCGGCAATTTGCCTTTTTTACGCACAGGTACAAAACCAACGCCTAAGCGTAATGCAACAGGAGCGCCGAACAGGAAACCACGGGCTTCAGTCCCCACAATTTTGGTCACACCTTTGTTTTGATAATGCTCAACTAGCATATCGATTGTTGCTTGATAAGCCGCAGGGTCATTTAACAGTGTGGTAATATCGCGAAATAGCACACCTTCTTTTGGATAATTAGGGATAGTCGCGATACTTTCTTTAATCAATTGCAGTTGTTGCTCTTTAGCGGTCATAATAAAAACCAATATAGTAAATACGAAAGGGTAGAATCTATGCAAACTACCATAAAAATGCAATAAGAAGCCGTCTTTTTGCGCTAAGTTTTGTTGTTGGATATCAATATTCCGCCACTTTTCACATTTATTGAGAATAAAAAATGAAAACACAGGCTCTTTTGGACGCATTAAAAAAGCAGATTGACGAATTAGCGGTACGTGTTGCTCCCATCAAAGACCATGAATTTTCTCACTCCCGATTTGATATGCAGCTGTTTAGCCATAAATCCACCAAACTGGGAGATTGCCAAAAAGAGCTCAACACGCTTTATCAGCAACTGTGCAATAGTGTTACGCTCAATCATACCCAACAAGTGACCTTTCTGACCGAAAAAATCGTCCATCAGATGCAAGCGATTTCTCGCGAGCTTTCAACACAAGGATTACGTGAAAAAGAAAATTCCTTTCGGACAAAAAAGGAACAAGTTGATTTATATGAACGTTTATCACAACATCAAGATTATGAACGCCGTTTACAGGCGATGGTGAGTGAAAAAGAACTCGACTTAAGTGGGTTAACTGATTCGCACTTACAGCATCAGTGCCAAAAAGAGCTTGCAGCATTGGCTGGACGATTATATCGGTGCAGACAAGCCTTGATGCGTATTGAAAAAGCCATCGAGCACCAAGAAAATCAATTTTTTGACTAAGGAAATGCGTATGGAGCCCCTAGAGAATGCACCACCAGAAATACAGCTTGCGGTGGATTTAATCTACTTATTAGAGTCCTCTGAGATAAGCCCCGATATCGCTCTGAAAGCATTAGACATAGTGAAACGCGATTACCTTAGCAAACAGGCCGCCGAAGCAGCCTGTCAGAACAGTAATTAACACAGGTTATTTTTCATCATCCGGTTTATCTTTGATGATTTTTGTCACTTCCTGCACTTCATCACCCTGATTATTATGCAAATGCACTTCCAATTGATTGAAGGCAATATTGATATCATTTTCACGACACAACCGGTCAATTTCACGATTGACTTCATCACTGGTCATAGTGCGCTCACCAATTTGGCGAACATAAAAACGCAGCTCGTGATCTAACGTACTCGCCCCAAAACTTAAGAAGTATGCTGCCGGTGCAGGATCTGTCATTACTTTACTGTTCGATGTTGCCGCTTGCAGTAAAACACGCTTCACTTTTTCCAGATCCGAACCATACGCAACCCCTAAAGAAATCGTGATGCGCGTGACCGTATCGGAGAGTGACCAGTTGATCAATCGCTCAGTCACAAATGCCTTGTTTGGGATGATCACCTCTTTGCGATCAAAATCCACAATGGTCGTCGCACGAATACGGATCTTACTGATAGTCCCCGAGTAAGTACCAATCGTGACGGTGTCCCCAATGCGAATCGGTCTTTCAAACAGCAAAATTATCCCCGAAACGAAGTTCGCAAAAATTTCCTGTAAACCAAAACCGAGACCAACGGTTAAGGCCGCGGCTAACCATTGCAACTGATTCCATGTCACCCCTATCATCCCGAGGGAAGCAATCGCCCCGATACTGACAATCACATAGGTCAACATGGTGGTGATGGCATAGGTGGAACCTTGGCGAAGTTTGAGGCGCGATAACACCAACACTTCCAATAACCCAGGTAAGTTGCGCGTCATGATCCACGCCACCACCACGATGACTACGGCTAAAATTAGGTTGGCCAAAGTCACATGCTGCATGATATTCGCCCCTTCCGCTGATGTCGCGCTATAGCTCCATAACTGAACGCTATCAAGGAAAGAGAAAATCGTAATAAAGTCGGACCAAATTGCGTAGAACGCAAAGGCGAAGATAATAAACAGCACCATGGTCGTTAAGCGCAATGACTGCTGGCTAATCAGCTCAATCGTCATTGGCGGCTCTTTGATTGGCTCATTTTCAGCTTCTTCTTGCTGTTTTGACTGAGCTCGGCGTTCCAATGCTCGCTTATACGCCAGCTTTCTCGCCCCCAAACTTAAACCACGCAAGCAGACATTATACGTGATGTACCAAAGCACCAGCAGGTACAAGCTATCTAACCAACGGTTGGCTAAACGGAGTGTGGTGTAATAGTAACCCGCAATCATCAAACCGATTAAAATTAGCGGTGAGAATGTCAGTAACGTGATCAAAATCGAGCGCGTTAAGTGGCTACCGGTTTCCTTCCAAACCTGTTTACAGAATGGAATCGTGAAAATACATAATAGTAATAAACAGATAGAGACCACTAACTGTCCAATCACATCTTCGGATACCTTCAGAGGGTTAATCATTCCGTAAGTAGAAAAGAAAATCAGTGGTAACAGCGGTACCGATAAACGCACCATTCTACGACGCATACGCTGGGCATTTTCATGGTCAATATTGAAATGTTTTTCTGCGATACCTTGCGGCTTTAACACCCTAAATGTGAGTTCAAACAATGCCCAGAAAATGGCTAACTGCAAGCAATAGGACCAGATAAATTCCCCTTGCAGATTACCCGTCTTTAAGAACCAATAGCCAATTGCGATCACCACAAGAGAAATTGGGATGGTTTGCAATAAGGTTAGCAACAACGCCAACGGCGTATTTAATACGCTGTCGTTTCTGAGGCTGGATAAACGCAGATCAATTTCATGTAAGCGTTGGGTTATCTTGCGGTTAAACCAGATGAAAATCAGTGCTACCAATAATAGAGGAACAGTAACCCACAGTGCGCTAATAAATCCTTTCTTCAAGCTTGAAAATGAAAAATCAAAATCCAGATGAGTCAGTTGGTTCGTTGCGGCTTCAGGGAAGGCTTTTAACCACTCGATATCCATCGGTTTATTGCTGTTCACCCAGAAAATTTGCTGCGCTAAAGTATGTTCGAGAGAACTGACCACACTCAATAATTGGTTTTGATCTAATTGTAAGTTAATAGCTTGGGAAATTTGTCCGCCTAACTGTAGATTCAATTCATCCAGTAATTCACGGCGAACATCCAAAATTTTAACCAATGCCGCTTTATCTTCAGGCGTAAACAGCACAGCATTTTCTTGCTCACCCACTTTGGCCGCTTGCTGATGCTCCAAATTATTAATGTAATCAGTAGGCTGGTACAGCGCATCACGCTGCTGGTTAATATCAAATTGTTCCAGACGCAGATCTGCAATGGTCACTGGTAGATTTTTGGTGAGAATATCTGCTGGTAAATCAATTTGTTGCTGAAAAAGAATCCGTGATAGTAATAAACTACCGCGTAATACGTTAATTTGCTCTTTTAGGTTACGTTCCGATTGTGTCGCACGCTCCAGCCACGTTTTCACTCGGATACCGTTTTGCACCATTCTATTGCCATCTTGCGTCACTTCAATCAAGCGGTTACTTAACTTGTTGTTAATTTCAATCTCTTTTTGAAGAATAGGATTTTGTTGTACCGCGTCATCGGTCGACGTGTTTTGCGCTTCGCGCACCGTTGATTGAGAGTCATTGAGGCGTGCTTTGCTAATCGCATCTTGAATAATTTGGATACGAGCGTCCAATTGTTCAATATACGCTGCGGTGTAATCACGTTGTTTTTGTAAAACGTCCTGGAGTTGAGTATTTGCTTGTAAAACGCGCTTTTGAAACTCATTTTGTTGCTGAAGAAGGTATTGCTCAAGTTGCAACATGTTAGCTTGTGTGGTGCGCAATTTGCTGGAGTCAGTCAATGTGCTGTTAAGCTCATTGCGAATCTCTTGCAGTCGGCGGGCATTATCCAGCATGCTCGCTTGAGCTCGTTCAGGTTGGGTTTGTAGACCAATCAGTTGACTATTATAAGTAGCAAGATCATTTTGCTCAGCTTGCAGATTATCCAAATACGTCGCCAACATCGTTTCTAATTGTTCGAGGCTGCTATTTTCAATTTGATGTTGAAAATTAATATCTGGATTTTCATTCTGAACTTTTATTTGTAATAAACCCTGAACCGCTTTTCTCAATTCTTCGCCTGAGTGATTTATTTTTTTTTGCAGCTCATCCGAACGCTGATCTAATTTTTCCAATTCATCATAGTAAGTTAATGATTTTTCCAGATCTGCAATGATAAGTTTATCTTCCTGCCCTGCACTGCTTTTTTTATTTAATGAATTAAGCTCTGTTTTTATCTCATTTTTACTGGGAAGATTATTAATTGTTGCCGCGGAAATTTGGAAAGAAAAAAAGGTGATGGAAAATGCCAAAAATATTCTAACGGAATATAACCACGCTTTTTTATATTGCATCAGTGAGCCCATGATATTTCGTTGTGATCCTACTTTTATACTACATGCCCATTTTTAGCTGCAATTCCTGACGAACCGCAGCTCAGTTTTTAAATTAAACTGTTTTAACATTAAAATGTGAGAACTTTTTCAGCGGCTAGTGTCCATGCAGCTAAATCCACCAGCGTTCCAATTTCAACGCCATCAATCAGTGGTAACTCACTGATACCACGCGCATCGGTGCAGGTTTTGCATAATTTTACTGGAACGTTTTGCGCGGTTAGGATCTCTAACATTTGCTGGAGGTTATATCCTTCTTTCGGCTTTTGTGCCGTAATTCCCGCCGTCACTGCATCAGACATTAAGAAGATTTTTAAGTCAGTTTGTGGATGTTGTTCTTTTAATGTTATGGCTAGGCGCAAAGAGTTGAACAACATTTCACTTCCGTATGGTGCGCCATTCGCAATGATCAAAATAGATGACATGGTTTTCTCCGATTATTCGCTTGGCGTTGGTTTGATTCGTAGAGAGACGCTATTTTTAAGCGTTTCTAATAGAGTATCAACTAACGTCGTCGTATGTGCGTCTATCATAAAACTCTCTGGCTGTAATAACCAGTTTTCAAGTAAACCTGACATTAATGATCGGATCATTACCGCACTGCATTCTAAATCTAAGTTGTCAGGAAGTTGTCCAGCCTCAATACAGTCACGTAAATTTCTCACTATTCTATGTTGGCTGGCCATATAATTTTCACGTTTAAAATCAACAACAGAAGCCATTTCACCAACTAATTCACATTTTAAGAAAAAGATTTCCATCAATGCACGATTTTTGGGGATACTAATAAAATCAGTAAGAATATAAATTAGCAATTCTCTTAGTATTAAAAGTGGATCATTGGTATATTTCGAACGATAATAATCTTCAGCCTGAGTAATTTGATTATCGCTAAATTCGCAGGCTTGATGAAAGAGATCCACCTTATTCTTAAAGTGCCAGTATATAGCACCTCGGGTCACACCCGCGGCTTTGGCTATATCGGCTA
Organism: Providencia sp. PROV033; assembly: GCF_028484855.1. Lineage (NCBI taxonomy): Bacteria > Pseudomonadati > Pseudomonadota > Gammaproteobacteria > Enterobacterales > Morganellaceae > Providencia > Providencia sp. PROV033. The sequence goes on from NZ_JAMPSW010000074.1 coordinate 13,676, forward strand.
ATGACGTAGCTGTCACTCCTCGTTCAGAAAATGTTTTGATAGCTGCATCGAGTATTTCCTGACGGGTTTCTTCAGCCTGTTGTTTAGTTTTTCGTGCCATTGTCACCCATTTTTGTAGAAAGCTGATTTACATACATTAGTGTATGTTTGTACTATAGCATAGTGATAAATCATATAATTTGCTTTTTTTCTTAATTTTGTTTTGAACTCATATCGATTAATTGAGGTTAACTTATGCGAAAAAACAGAGGAGTGTTACCTCTGGCTCTGTTGGTCCTTTCAGGCGGCTTAGCGTTATCTGGTTGTAACGAAGAACAGAAAGGTGGCGGTGAACGCCCGGCGCCTGATGTAGGAATTGTTACGCTGAAAGCTGAACCTCTGACCATTAAGACCGAACTTCCAGGCCGTACATCTGCATATCGAGTTGCAGAAGTTCGTCCACAAGTTAGTGGCATCATCTTAAAACGTAACTACAAAGAAGGTAGCGATGTTGAAGCTGGCGTGTCGTTGTATCAAATCGATCCTGCGCCTTTCCAAGCAACCTATAATAGTGCTAAAGCAGAATTAGCCAAAGCGCAAGCAAATGCTAATCTCGCCGCATTAACTGTTAAACGTTATAAGCCACTGCTTGGTACCAACTACATTAGTCAACAAGAATACGACCAAGCGAATTCAACTTATGCACAATCTCTAGCTGCGGTAAAAGCAGCGGAAGCAGCCGTTGAAACCGCACGTATTAATTTGAATTACACGAAAGTGACATCGCCAATTAGTGGACGTACGGGTAAATCCAATGTCACGGAAGGTGCCTTAGTTTCTGCGGGTCAAACAACTGAACTAATGCGCGTTCAACAATTAGATCCAATCTACGTGGATGTGACGCAATCGAGTGAAGATTTCTTACGCTTAAAAAATGAAATCGAACAAGGGGCACTGCAAAAAGAGCCCGGCAAAGCGCCAGTTAGCTTAGTGATTAATGGCGGGCAAGAATACGCACAGAAAGGGCAACTAGAGTTCTCTGATGTCACTGTTGATGAAACCACTGGTTCTATCACTATGCGTGCTGTGTTCCCTAACCCGAATAAAGAACTGATGCCAGGTATGTTTGTTCGCGCCATTCTAGAAGATGGTGTGAAAGAAAATGCGATTTTAGTTCCTCAACAGGGTGTTGCTCGTACTCCACAAGGTGACGCGCAGGTCATGGTTGTTGGCGCAGAAAACAAAGTTGAAGTGCGTAAAGTGAAAGCTGCACAAGCGATTGGCAACAACTGGTTAGTCACTGATGGCGTGAAAGATGGCGACCGTGTCATTGTAATTGGTTTGCAGAAAATCAAACCGGGAATGGTTGTTGTGCCAAAGCAAGCAAACTTAGAAACTCAATCCATTGTAGACACTCAGGCTAAACCTGAAACCGCGTCTAAATAAGGGAGCTATTGATTAATGCCTAAGTTTTTTATAGATAGACCAATTTTTGCATGGGTAATCGCGATTATTACCATGCTTGCAGGTCTGCTGGCAATTATCAAGTTACCTGTCGCTCAGTATCCGACGATTGCACCGCCGGCTGTTTCCATTTCAGCTAACTACCCTGGTGCAGATGCATCAACGGTACAAAATACGGTGACCCAAGTTATCGAACAGAACATGAACGGTATCGATAATTTGGTGTATATGTCGTCAACCAGTGATTCATCAGGTTCAGCAAGCATCACGCTGACTTTTGAAGCAGGTACTGATGGCGATATCGCTCAAGTACAGGTACAGAATAAGCTGCAATTGGCAATGCCACTTTTACCTCAAGAAGTACAGCAACAAGGTATTAGTGTCGATAAGTCCACCAGCTCATTCTTAATGGTTGCAGGCTTTATTTCGAAAAACGGTTCAATGGGTCAATATGACATTGCCGACTACGTAGGTTCAAATATTAAGGACCCACTGAGTCGTGTTAATGGTGTTGGTGAAACCCAGCTGTTTGGTACCCAATATGCAATGCGTATTTGGTTAAAACCAGAGCAACTCGTTAAGTACAACATGGCAACTTCGGATGTCATTAATGCAATTCGTGTACAAAACAACCAAGTTGCCGCCGGTCAGCTAGGGGGAACACCTCCTGTTGCCGGTCAGCGTTTGAACGTATCTATTATTGCTCAAACCCGTTTAAGTAACGTAGAAGAGTTTTCGAACATTTTATTACGTGTGAACCAAGACGGTTCCCAAGTTCGTTTGAAAGATGTCGCTACCGTTCAACTCGGTGCGGAAAACTACAGTACAGTTGCGCGCTTTAACGGTATGCCAGCGGCGGGTATCGGTATTAAACTCGCAACGGGCGCGAACGCATTAGATACAGCAAATAACGTCCGTGCAGCGTTAGCTGATATGGAACCCTTCTTCCCTGAAGGACTTGAAGTTGTTTATCCGTACGATACAACGCCATTCGTTAAAATCTCAATTAACGAAGTAGTTAAAACGCTGGTCGAAGCAATTATGTTGGTTGTTGTCGTTATGTATCTGTTCTTGCAGAACATCCGTGCAACATTGATCCCAACAATTGCAGTACCCGTAGTGCTATTAGGAACCTTTGCTATCTTGTCAGCCTTTGGCTACTCGATAAACACCTTAACCATGTTTGCGATGGTACTTGCCATCGGTCTTCTTGTGGATGACGCCATCGTTGTTGTTGAAAACGTTGAGCGTGTGATGCAAGAAGAAGGTCTGCCACCAAAAGAGGCGACCAAAAAATCCATGGGACAAATTCAAGGTGCACTGGTTGGTATCGCGATGGTGCTGTCCGCGGTATTTATCCCAATGGCCTTCTTTGGTGGGTCAACAGGGGCAATTTACCGTCAGTTCTCAATCACTATCGTGTCATCGATGCTGTTATCTGTATTAGTGGCGATGATTCTGACCCCTGCACTGTGTGCTACTATGTTGAAGCCGATTGAAAAAGGCAGCCATGGTTCCACTAAAGGGTTCTTTGGATGGTTTAACCGCGTATTTGAAAAGCAAGCTCACCATTATACAGACAGCGTAAGCCGTATGTTGAATGGCACGGGTCGTTACCTTGTCATCTACGTGATTCTGGTTGTGGGCATGGCATTCATGTTTGTTCGTCTGCCATCCTCATTCTTACCAGCCGAAGACCAAGGGGTATTTTTATCCATGGTGCAATTGCCACCAGGATCAACCCAAGAGCAAACCGAAGTCATCTTAGATGAAGTCAGTGAATACTTCAGAGTAGATGAAGGTAAAAACGTTGAGTCTGTCTTTACCGTTGGTGGCTTTAGCTTTGCGGGTGCAGGGCAGAACATGGGTCTGGCGTTCGTCGTTCTTAAGAACTGGGATGAACGTAAAGGGAAAGAAAACCATGTTGATGCGATTGTTGCTCGAGCAAATGCAGCCTTATCGAAAAAACAAGGTGCCTTCATTTATGCCTTTAACTTACCTGCAATTGTTGAGTTAGGGACATCAAACGGCTTTGACTTTGAGTTGGTCGATAAAGGTGGCTTAGGTCATGAAAAACTGATGGCAGCACGTAATCAGTTACTCGGACTTGCTGCACAGCACCCTGAAATTTTGCAAGGTGTACGACCAAATGGTCAAGATGATACCTCACAGTATCGAATCTATATTGACCAGCAAAAAGCGCAGGCTCAAGGTGTTGCAATCAGTGATATCAACGCAACCCTCAGCTCAGTGTTTGGTGGTTCATACGTTAACGACTTTATCGACCGCGGTCGTGTGAAGAAAGTTTACGTACAAGGTGACGCGGAAAGCCGTATGTTACCATCCGATATCAGCAACCTGTATGTTCGTAATAACCAAGGGAAAATGGTACCGTTCTCTGCATTCTTAGACGAATCCAAAGACCCATGGAAATTCGGTTCACCGCGTTTAGAGCGTTATAACGGTGTCCCTGCGATGAACATTCAAGGTCAAGCAACAGAAGGTCAAAGTACCGGTGCTGCGATGTTGATGATGGAAAAACTGACCACCGAGAACCTCCCAGCGGGAATTGGTTACGAATGGACAGGAATGTCATACCAAGAGCGTCTGTCTGGTAACCAGGCACCTGCCCTGTATGCGATTTCCTTGATTGTGGTTTTCCTGTGTCTAGCTGCACTGTATGAAAGCTGGTCTGTACCATTCTCAGTCATGTTAGTGGTACCACTTGGGGTTATCGGTGCGTTACTCTTCACTTCAGTACGAGGTTTAGATAACGACGTTTACTTCAAGGTAGGGCTGTTAACCACCATTGGGTTATCGGCGAAGAACGCAATCTTGATTGTTGAATTCGCCAAAGACTTGATGGAGAAAGAAGGTAAAGGATTGATTGAAGCAACATTGGATGCAGTAAAAATGCGTCTAAGACCAATCCTGATGACATCCTTAGCATTTATGTTGGGTGTTATCCCTCTGGTATTTAGTAATGGTGCAGGTTCTGCGGCACAGAACTCCGTCGGTACGGGTGTACTGGGGGGCATGTTCGCAGCAACATCACTGGCTATCTTCTTCGTTCCGGTATTCTTTGTGGTGATCCGTCGCCGCTTTGCAAAGACACCAGAACACGCTGATAACAACCAGCCACCAGCAGCTCATTAATTACGAATGAGTTAAAAAAAGACCCCCGATAGTTATCCAACTATTGGGGGTTTCTTCATTTATTTGGCATCGATTGACATCATCTAGTGTATTTGAGACTGAAGCGTATTGATTGGTATGATGTCTGAACTTGATGTGTTCCACCCTAGTTTTTCATTAGGCTGATAACTCACATTATTTGCCTGTGTTATCTGACTGCAACTCTCCGCTAAATATGCCAGATCTGCATTGCATTGTGGCTTCTCTTCAAAATAACTTGATAAATACATGGCACCACGGTGAACCGTAACCTCGTTTGCAAGCTCACTGATATTGAAAACGCCGTCGTCACAATGAATCATCAAATGCTGGTGAGCTAATGAGTTTGTACCATAAACATTATGTAATACTAATGAGGTCTGATTAATGGAATCCGTGAGAATTAAATTATCATTAAATCGATTAACAAAAATAGAATTACCCTTAACGTTTATCAGTAATACAAGATGGTCAATGGCTAGATCTTGTGATTGATTATCGATAATAATGGTTTGATAGTTTTGCCAGTCCCCTAATTTCAAGTGATAGGTATCTTTACCTTCCCCACCACTGAGTATCAATGTCTTAGTCTCTTTTAACTGCGTTGGTGCGAGAATATCATCATTATTTGTTCCTTTGATAATAAATGATGAGCCTAGTGGTTCATTCTTTGATAGCGGATGAAAAATAAGTTGCCCTTCCTTAGAAGACAGCATTAACCCTCCCCCTATTTTCCGTGCATTCTCAAGAGAAACGTCTGGATATAATTCAATCGGTTTTGGTAAATGTTCGGAGGGCTTTAAAGACTGATTGTCATCAAACATATTCGCTAACAGTGCACTCGAAATGGCGGTTTGTTGATATAGTTTTTTGGTTTTTGTATCAAAAATAACCCCACGACCCTCACTCGAATCAAAATCTAAAAAATGTAATGTATCTTCAGATAGTAAGGACTCACTAACAATGACTTTCCCTTTAAAATACCATGCTGGTAAAAATTGCTTGCCATCTTTTCCTTTCAGACCAAACAGTGTGATTGGATTAGGTTCATTAATAAAATCATTTAAATTACACCAATTAAATGATTCATTTTCAAACCAGGTTTTATTTAACGCAATAATATCCGCACTACCATTAACATTCAGCTGTTTCACAACGCCATTTTTTTGGATAATTAATATATTTCCGTTCCAATTAAAAGCAGTGTCTATATCACGAAGACTTAATCGCTGAGCGGTTGGGTTTTTAAGATCGATATCCTTCTGCCCTAACCCTTCTTGGCGGAAAATGGTATCGGACTCTTTGCTATAAAAGAAAAAGACTTCCCCTCCATTATCATCGAAGAGGCTACCGACCAATATAAGGTCGGCGGGTGGTTTCCAGTTCCACGTATCGGTAAGCGGATCAAACCGATTAAAGCAAGCTCCAACTATTTTTAATACTGTCGGCTCCGTGTTTGCAATCCTAAAACGCCCTTCAATAGATAACAGTGTCGATTTATCTGTAAAACCAGCATAAGTAGGCTCTAATACATGCTCAAAAGGTTCCCCATTAGCGAGCCTATGATTCATATAAGCTAATTCATCAGGGTTAGTAGAAAACCAATATAATGTCTGAGAAATCTCAGCCATTATCTTTTGGTCATAATCATCGGGTCTGGCTAAATTAGGTTTAATTAATACCCCATCACTGGTACGTAGCCAATAAATACTCTGGAAGCCTAAATAATTGGTATCTTTTATCATCACGATTGAGGCCAGTTTTGGCGATGTTTTTGTTGGAGAGGCTATTGTGGGTAGTATATTTTTGTTATCCTGACTCAATCTAATATAGTTTTCATTAACTAAATAATCATGATTTAAGAAATCTTTGTGTTTTATAGGCGGAATAATAACATCGAGTTTATTCAGTTTTTCCATTAAACGAAAATCATCAGAAATACTGACTAGCTCTAATTTACTTTTCTCGAAAGAGTAAACCACATTCACTTCACTACTGTTTTTTCTATTTTTCAATTCAACAATGACTGTATTATTTTTTATTGAAAGTCGTTCAATACTTGAATCCTCACCCAACAAATCATAAAAATTAAACTTAGCATAAATATCGCCATTATTAATATTGGTTGACCATATAATATTTTCACTTTGAGAATAAAAACATGCGACACCTTTAATCGTCGTGATTAAAATTGCAGATTGATTTTCTTTATGCGATGAATTGGTATATAACATGCGCCTAGCAGCAACATCATAGAATGCTCTGCCAACATTTTTTTCATTAACTGAATAATTATTAACAATAACATATTTTTTATTTAATTCATTTTTATTCGCCAAATCATGAAAGAAATATTCAATAGAGCCCATATTTGGGCCCCAGTGTTTTCCATTTATGCTAACAAGATCTATTTTTTTATTATGGAAGTTAACTTCTCTAATTTCATGCTCACTATTCATAATTAGAATTTTACTAGACGCTGCCGTCTCATCAATATAAACGACGGTATCACCAATTTGGATATTATCATCATTAACTTTAATTACTTGACCTTTCTGACCATCAATACTACTGGTATCGATAATCCAAGTGGATTGCTCAGTAGCTAATAAGGATTGCTTTAACTTTAAAGAAGAACCATGATTTATCGAAATCTGATATTCTGCACCAGCGCCTATCAGGCTATGTTCTATATAGCCATGCCAAGGTTCAGGAAGAGTAGGAACAATTAAATGCTTATTAGTTGAATCTAAAATAATCGAAACTGGAGTAAAAACATATTCAGCCTTAAGGTTTGACATCACATATTCTAGACCACAATAAAAATAATCAAAATAAAACTGGTAATTCTCTTCCATTTTTCTAAGAACTGAGAAACCATAATCACCACGAGTTGTACCACCAATAAGAGATGTATATTCGTAACGCAAATAACATTGAGGAATGACGGGTAGTACAATAATATTTGATTTATCCGAATCAAATGTCACTTTATCTTGTAAGACACCCACTGCTTCTCGAATATTAATCGCTTCATTTTTATTTATATCTGCT
>NZ_JAMPSW010000075.1:0-20936 GCF_028484855.1 Providencia sp. PROV033
TAAAAAAGGGAAACATAACGTTTCCCTTTTACATTGATAGCATAAACTCGCTGTACGACTATTTCAGGTATTGCCCTGAACGTAATGCTTCAATACGTTTGTCTAATGGTGGGTGAGATAAAAATAGTTCGCTGAATGCCTTTCCGCGACCATTAATACAAAATGCCATTAAACGCCCTTCTTCTTGCGGCTCATAGCTCGTTTTCAGGCGCTGTAACGCAGCAATCATTTTCTCTCTACCCACTAATTTGGCAGAGCCTGCATCCGCATGGAATTCACGGTAGCGAGAGAACCACATAGTAATAATGCTCGCTAAGATACCAAACACGATCTCTAATACCATTGACACGGCAAAGTAAACCATTGGGTTGCCATTGCTGCTTTCACTTTCGCTGTCATTGTTGTTTGACATGAAGCCAGCCGCAACTTGCGCCAAAATACGTGAAATAAAGATAACAAACGTATTCACGACGCCTTGTAGCAACGTCATGGTAACCATATCACCATTTGCCACATGGCTGATTTCATGAGCAATAACCGCTTCGGCTTCATCGCGGCTCATGTTTTCTAATAAACCAGTACTTACCGCAACTAAAGAAGCATCACGACGTGCGCCTGTTGCAAATGCATTAATATCCGGTGCGTGGTAAATTGCCACTTGTGGCATTTTAATACCAACTTGTTGAGATTGACGGCTAACCGTGTTAACTAACCACTGTTCCATTTCGTTACGTGGGTGCTCAATAACTTCACCACCAACAGACTTCAGCGCCATCCATTTGGACATCAGTAGTGATACAAACGCACCACCAAAACCGAACAATGCCGCCATAATCAGCAGCCCCTGTGCACTGCTTCCACGTATCCCGGTTAAACTTAAAATTATCCCGAACACAAACATAACGGCTAAGTTTGTGAGCAAGAATAAAGCAATTCTCATCATTTTTATAGGTTCCTTGGTAAAAACAAACATTACGACAAATTTACTTTATAAATAAGGTTTTTTCACACCATTTCAAGCCCATTAACAGGAAAAAGTCACAAAATAACATATCTTTACACTCGGGAATAAAAAATGCCGTTTTAGTAAACGGCATTTTCATGGAAACGGCAAGGACTAAAAGGAAATGATCAGCTCACTTTACCTTTAGTTGGTTTGCCTTTAGAGACTTTCGCGGTTGTTTTTGCTGCAGCTTTTGCTTTATCGGCTTTTGCTTTATCGGCTTTTGCTTTATCAGCTTTTGCTTTATCAGCTTTTGCTTTATCAGCTTTATCTTTTGCTGCTTTGGCTTTGTCTTTCTCCGTTGCTTTAGCTTTGTCGGCTTTTTCCTTCACCGCTTTAGATGTTTCCTTTTCTTTAGCTTTCGCTTTATCTGCTTTTTCTTTTACTGCTTTGGCAGATTCTTTATCCGCAGCTTTTGCTTTATCTGCTTTCTCTTTTACAGTTTTAGAGGTTTCTTTCTCAGCAGCTTTCGCTTTATCCGCTTTCTCTTTTACAGCTTTAGAGGTTTCTTTCTCGGTAGCTTTCGCTTTATCTTTCACAGCTTTAGACGTCTCTTTTTCAGCTGTTTTTGCCTTATCAGTGGCTTTTGATGCTTTATCTTTTGCAGTTTTACTCATGTTGTCACCTGTCTCTTTGATAGAATCTACCGCAGATGGTTTGCTAGATTGCTTCACCACACCCGCTCCAATACCCGCACCAATACCAGCACTTTTATTGATTGAGTTTTTTAGCTCAGTTGTACAGACTTGCTCTGAACGACTGGTTGTTCCGTCATTACAGATAAATTGCCCGCCATCACAACGAGCTATTCCACCTTTAGCGCCTGAACAAGGGTAGTTACTTGCATTTGCAGAACCCATTGACGACATCATGACCGCCATGACAGTTAATAAACCTACAGATAATTTACGCATTGCATTGCCTCATTAATAAGGGATATTACTAACTGAAGTGTAGGATATTTTTGAAAAAGCGAAAGAAAACCCAATTATTTTTTGAAAAAAATTTAGGTTTAGTTCATTTAAAAAAGTAAGAGGAAATTTGTTTTATATAAAAAGTAAATTAAATCAATTTGTTAATCTTATTTTTTGAAATAAAAAAGCCAGCTTACGCTGGCTCTATAGTAGGCAATTTTTATTTACTGTTTAGCACTAGAAAGCATCTTAGTGTTTTGATTCGAAAGATCTATTGCCATCTTCACCGTTTCATCTAAATACGGATCTGGTGCTTCATAATCTTTCGGTAAATCATCAATTGATTTCAATAGCGGCTTACCAAGCTTCGCATTACGCTCATTAATGCGTTTTAGTTTCGTCGCTTCAATTTCATCATCCTCTTTCTGACGCTGAGCATAATTCAATGAAATCAGATTTTTAGTTGCTTTTAATGATTTATAACGTGCAATATCTTCATCGATATATTTAAACTCTGGATCGACGCTAATACGTGCTAAGTGTTTAGTTTTAATTGGTGATAAATCAGCTTTGATATCCCCAGATTGCGTATAATTTGCGGCTGGAATGCTATCCCAAGGCAACGCGTTATCTTCAAAGCTTTCACCTGTTTCTGCTGGATCTTGCCCTGTTGGCATGACCACATCTGGAGTTACCCCTTCACGCTGAGTACTTCCACCATTCACACGATAGAATTTTTGGATAGTATATTGCACTGAACCTAATGATGGCCATTCAGGTTTAAGCATTTGGTCATAAACACGACTTAAGCTTCTATGCTGTTGCACTGTACCTTTACCAAAGGTCGGTTCACCTACGATTAAAGCGCGACCATAATCCTGCATTGCTGCTGCGAAAATTTCAGAGGCAGAGGCACTAAAGCGGTCAACCAAAACCACTAATGGACCTTTATAATAGATAACATCATCATCATCTGCATCTTGACGAACTTGACCATTATTATCACGAACCTGAACCACAGGTCCTTTATTAATAAACAGACCAGATAACGATACCGCCTCAGTGAGTGCTCCACCGCCGTTACCACGCAGATCAATCACCAGAGCTGAAACATTCTCTTTCGCCATTTTTTGCAGTTCAGTTTTAACATCATTGGTCAAACCAACATAGAAACCAGGGATATCCAATACCCCAACTTTCTCTTTGCCTTGCTGTTTGATTGTTAATTTAACCGCTCTATCTTCTAATCGAATTTGCTCGCGAACAATCGTCACGATACGTGGTTTAGCCCCTTTCGTATCCGAAACGACCTCTAAACGAACTTGGCTGCCTTTTGGACCTTTTATCAATGCAACTACATCATCTAAACGCCAGCCAACGACATCAACGATAGGTTTACCAACTTGTCCAACGCCAATAATCTTATCGCCAACTTTCAGTTCTTTGCTCTTCGCAGCAGGACCACCTGCTACTAAAGAATTGATCGTTGTATTTTCATCATCTTGTTGCAGCACTGCACCAATCCCTTCAAGAGATAAACTCATTTCTGAGTTAAATTGTTCAGTACTACGTGGTGATAAATAACTGGTATGAGGATCAATTTCACGTGCAAACGCATTCATAATCAGTTGGAATACGTCTTCACTTTGCGCCTGAGCTAAGCGTTTCAATGCAAAATTGTAACGCTTAGTCAGTTTTTCTTTGATCTCTTTGTCATCTTTACCTGTCAATTTCAAACTCAACCAGTCATAACGGACTTTTTGATCCCATAAACGGTCGAGTTCTTCTTTGTCTTTCGGCCAAGGTGCTTTAGTACGATCAACTTCAATAGAATCCGTCGCGTTTAAATCAATAGGCTGATCTAAACGCGCGAGTGCATATTTGAAACGTTCAAAGCGACGTTGCTGAGAAAGGTTATACAGGTCATAGAACTTATCTAGCTTGCCATCTTCAAGCCATTCGCCAGTTTTTGCTTTATCTTTTGCATACTGTTCGACGTCGGATTGAAGTAAAACATTGTGACCGTAATCAATCATATTGAGATAACGGTCAAATATTTTCCCAGAAAACTCTTTGTCTAAATCGAATTGACGATAGTGAGAACGAGTAAAACGCGATGTTACCCTTTCACTCACTGTACCGTGCTGAGTATTCTGCTTTAAAAGAGGTAACTGAGCAGCAGTGACCGGAGTCACTGCCTGAGTATTAGCAATTGCAGTGCCAAAAGTCGCGAGACTAACGACAAATGCAACTTGAAGTAATTTGTTCATGACCTGAGTGACCTCCGTATCAGAACTTTAAATGTTCCGCGCGCACAATCATTGCCAAACCAGATGGCAATTGAACCCTAACACCATCTTTGGCAATTTCTAGCACAGAGGCATCCATCATACTGCTACCCACTTTCACTTTTAGAGTCTGACCGACTTTCAGTGTGTTGATATCAGTAACTGATTTCAAGTTCTCTTCGACAGGATTGCTACGAGGTTTTTTCGGAGCGGCAGTTTGTGGACGCTCTTTTTTGTCTGATGGACGGCGACGAGATGCGTTTTCTTTATTATTCGCATCATTTTGACGAGGCGCTTTGTCACTAGGCTTTTTCGCAGCAGGACGCTTTTGCGTTTTTTGTTGCTCTGCGCGTTGGGCTTGAACTCTCGCTTTCGCTTCAGCTAATTGTTGACGCGCATGGGCAATGTGCTCTGCATCTAACTCACCGCAGTCATCTCCATTTAAGTCAACACGTTTTGCGCCTTCTTTAACACCGTAAAGATAACGCCAGCTAGAGGTATACATGCGTAACGCAGAACGTAATTGCGTTTTACTAATACCGTCTTCTTCGGTTAAGTTCCCTACGATATCTTGAAAAATTCCGACTTTCAGCGGACGTGCTTCGCCTTCAGCGATAAAACAGCGTGGAAAACGCTCTGCTAAAAATGCGATAACTTCTTTACTACTATTCAACTTAGGTTGATTTTCCATGAAATTTCCTGATAACAACGATTTTGCCAACCTCACGGGCATGAACAAGCGGACATTATAATCGTGTTGCTGACAATTGCCACGTTCCTATTAATTTTACATACCAATATTTAATAATATTTTGGTATAGAACACATAGCCAAGTGTTGGCATAACTGGTCTGTAAGGTATTGAAGCCCTTTTTCATCCTCTTGATCGAATTGGCCGATATTTGGGCTATCTATGTCTAAAACCCCAATTACCTTGCCATTTACGTTCAATGGAAAGACGATTTCTGAGTTACTTGCGGCATCACAAGCGATATGACCAGGGAAAGCATGCACATCTTCGACACGCTGAACTCGCTCTTGTGAAAATGCAGTACCACAAACGCCTTTATCGAATGCGATTCGAACGCAAGCAACTTTACCTTGGAATGGACCAAGAATCAGTTCATTTCCATCACTCAAGTAAAAACCGACCCAATTGATACCTGATAAACGTTCAAATAATAACGCACTACTATTTGCCAAACTCGCAATTAAATCATACTCTCCAGCGAGAAGTGCAGATAAACTATCTGAAAGTTCGTGATAATACTTCTTTTTATCCATATTTATTTTCAGTTATACCTAAACAAGTAAAAAATCTTAGTAAGCGTAGACCGTAGGTTAGCAAGTTGTCACTTTTACGTAAATTTTTTTACACTAGATTACAAGTAAATTAATTCATACAATGAATATATATGACCCACATTAATCATACTGCCATGAATTTGCAACGTTGCTGCCATTGCAACCAAAAAATAGTGACTCCGCCTTTTCAACCTCAGCAGGTCATTGTTTGCCCAAGATGTTCTAGTCAACTTAATGATGGTCGCTCATGGTCGCTCCGTCGTCTCGCGCTATTATCTATTACTTTATTGCTCCTTGCTCCCATCGCTTTTTGGCAACCTCTAATTTCTATTCATCTATTTGGGACACAAATTAATGCCAACGTACTTGATGGTGTTCGCCTAATGAGTGAACAAGGTGATCCGTTTACTGCCAGTATTGTCGCTTTTTGTGCGATAGCGGCCCCATTGCTACTACCTATTTCGATTTTATCTCTCGTCTTAGCCCGTTATTTAGCGATGAACATGCGCCCTATTTTATTGATGATGAAACACCTCAAAGAATGGGTCATGCTGGATGTCTATTTAGTTGGGCTCGGTATTGCAGCAATTAAAATGAAGGATTACGCGACGGTCTATATGGGACATGGACTGATTGCATTCAGCATCATGTCCGTGATTAGTATCCTTATTTTAATCCACATCAATCTCGATGAGTTGTGGCGGCGGCTGTACCCTCTGGAGGAACAAGCGGATTCTCCCCGCGCCAAAACATGTCTAGCTTGCCATTTTACTGGAGAACCGAATAAAAAAGGGAAATGTCAGCGCTGTCATCGCCCACTTCATCATCGTGAACCTCTCAGCCTACAAAAAACATGGGCAGCACTGATTGCTGCCATGGTATTACTGATCCCTGCTAATCTACTGCCTATTTCAATCTTTTATTTAAATGGGCGGCGATTAGAAGACACAATTTACTCAGGTGTGGTTTCCTTAATTGATTCTGGAAACTGGCCGATTGCCATTATCGTCTTTATTGCCAGTATTTTGGTGCCCTTTGTAAAAATAATCATCATGATATTACTGTTATTTTCAATTCAGTTTAAAAGCCACACCGACCCTATTCTACGTATGAAGTTACTCAAATTCGTTTCATGGATCGGGCGCTGGTCGATGTTAGATTTATTCGTCATCGCCTTAATGATGACATTGGTTAACCGAGATATGCTGATGTCGTTCACCATGGGACCAGCGGCTTTATATTTTGGTACTGCGGTTATTTTAACTATCCTTGCTGTTGAGTGGTTAGACAGTCGATTAATTTGGGATTCTTATGGAAAATCAAAACCATCAAAATGAAACTTCTGATGAAGTTTCGGAGGCTGTCCGTCGTAAAAGGACAACCATTTCACCCTTTTGGCTGCTTCCCATCATCGCGATAATGATCGCAGGCTGGCTACTGTTCCAACAATGGGTCGAACGCGGTACTCAAATTACCATTCAATTTTCTTCCGCTTCTGGGGTTGTTGCTGGGCGAACTCCAATCCGCTACCAAGGTGTCGATGTCGGAATGGTACAAACAGTGTCCATCAGTGGTGACATGAAAAGTGTCCTTGTCACCGCGAATGTCAATAAAGATATGCGTTCTGCGCTCACCAGTGGAACGCGTTTTTGGCTGGTCACACCCAAAGCTTCTTTAGCTGGTGTATCGGGGTTAGATGCGCTAGTTGGCGGGAACTACATTGGTATGCAACCCGGTACAGGATCACCTAAATCTCAGTTTATCGCACTTGATACGCCGCCTCTGCGCAACTTAAATGAAGGTGAATTACTGATTTATCTCACCGCAAAAGATTTAGGGGCGTTGAACGAAAACTCTCCGGTTTATTATCGTAAAGTGCCTGTCGGTTATATTTCCGATTACTCCTTATTACCTGAAAATAAAGGCGTCTCAATCGCCGTTATTATTAAAAAACGCTACGTTAACCTTGTACGCTCAGATAGCCAATTTTGGAATATTTCCGGTATTGAAGGCGGATTTGATCTCAATTCAGGTGCCAGCATCAAAATGGAAAGCCTTTCGGCGGTCATCAATGGTGCTGTAGCATTTGATTCCCCTGAAAACAGTCTGCCGGCACAAACGGGACAACAGTACGTATTACAAGCCAGTAAAGACGATGTCAAACCGCTAGATCAGCAAGGTAACCTAGATTTACAACTCACCCTAACCGCCTTGGATACATTTGGAGTTAACGTAGGTCAACCCGTTGTATACCGCGGGATCAAAATTGGTGAAGTGTTACAACGTCACTTAACTGACGATAATGTTCAGTTCCAAATTTCCATTTTCAATGAATTTAAACATTTGGTTAAACAAGACAGTAAGTTTGTTGCCAATAGCCGTGTCGATGTACAACTGGGTATGAATGGCGTGCAATTCCAAGGCGCTACGCCACAAGAATGGTTAGATGGTGGCTTACATATTATTCCAGGGAAAGGCAAAGATACCTTACCCGAATCATTTCCTTTATACCGTACGGATGAGAATGCCAAAGCAGGTGTTTTAGGCTCAACCCTACCAACGACGATTACGTTGAACACCAATACGCTACCTGATATCCAACAAGGTTCCGTCGTGTTATATCGACAATTTGAAGTGGGTAAAATCGTCTCGATTAAGCCAAATAATGATGGTTTTGCGGTGAATGTCTATATCTCCGCGCAATATCGCAACTTACTCACACCACAAAGTGTATTTTGGGCAGAAGGTGGCGCCAAAGTTCAGTTAAATGCAGGTGGTTTAACCGTTCAAGCCTCCCCGCTCAGTCGTGCATTTAGTGGTGCGATTAGCTTTGACAATATCCAATCTGGCTCTTTGGATACTTCACGCCAACACACTCTCTATCCATCAGAAACTGCCGCGAAAGCCATTGGTAGTGCTGTGACGCTAACCACCTTTGATGCCTCTAAATTATCAGAAGGAATGCCTATCCGTTATTTGGGGATTAACATTGGTCAAATCGAATCATTGCAGCTCTCAGCTGATAACCGCGAAGTGAAAGCAAAAGCTATTTTATACCCAGAATATGTGGAAAACTTCACCAAAATTGGCAGTCGTTTTGCCATTGTTACCCCCGAGCTTTCACCTTCTGGGGTCAATAATCTTGATACACTGATCCAACCTTATATTAGTGCAGAGCCAGGGCGCAGTAATAAGAGCCGTTTCCAATTTGAATTGCAAACTGCCAACATTACAGATTCCCGTTATCTCGATGGTCTCACCATTATCCTTGATGCCAGTGAAGCGGGTTCTATTCAGGTAGGAACGCCAATTCTGTTTAGAGGATTAGAGATCGGAACCGTCACCGGGCTTTATTTGGGAGAGCTTTCCGATCGCGTTTATGTTGCAACGCGTATAGGTAAAGAATACCAATATCTGATCCGTGATAATACCCAGTTCTGGTTATCTTCAGGTTACAACCTCGCCTTTGGCTTAACGGGCGGCGTGGTGAAAAGCGGCACATTCAAACAGTTTGTTCGTGGTGGAATCTCGCTGGCAACCCCGCCAACAGTGCCACTCGCACCTAAAGCTAAACCTGATCAGCATTTCATTCTGAAATTAGAGCCACCAGCGGACTGGTTAGACTGGGGAACCCCTATCCCCAAAAAATAATCCCTAACAAGGCGTCCTATTTTTCAGCAGGACGCCTTTTTTATCTTCCATTCATAAAAAAATATTTTGGAAATGAATTCCATTTATACTATGCTTAATTTCGTTGGGCTGATTTTTTATTGTTAAAATAAAGAGTAAAGAGGAAATGTTATGAGCATAGTTAAATTGAAAATCTCTTCCTATGAAATCAATGATGCAGTAATGGCGGACAAGCGTAGCGATACCGTGAGTATTCCTTGTGATTCTGATTCTGAATTCTGCATGCAATTAGATGGCTGGGACGAACATACAAGTATCCCTGCGACACTGAATGAAAAGCCTGTTTTGCTCTATCGCCAACGTTACGATAAAGAAAATCATCACTGGCTGATGAGAATTGCTTAATGAGTGCGAAGGGGCTAAGTCGAAATATCAGATGGGAAATAACACAAAAAAAAGAGGCCTGGTAGATTCCGATTACCGGGCCTTGGGAAATGGCTCTGGCAGAGCCGTGCGCTAAAATTGCCATTGAGACGTAACAAAGTACTCCCTAATACTAGCGTTCAGCTTACGTTCTTACCACTTAAATTAGCAATTATTTCACATATTTTTAACACAATTTATTGCTTAATTTTCCAAGATTGAACTATTTGCATGATAAGTTAAATCTATCAGAGCAATCAGTAAAACCTTTCAATCGCCATTCCCTTGATCTTTCAGCTAAAAAGTCTCAACATCTTATTTATTTTCACACAACTTTTCTGCTGCTTGTTTTAGCGGTAATACTCTCTCTTCAACAGATTTCGAGGTTTCAATCGGTGTGAGTAGTACATCGATCGGCTGTGCTTGAATCTGTTTTTTCTCCATTTGTGCAGTCGCAATATCATTTAGCGGATGCTGCATTAATGTAGCGGGATTAATCACAACCAAGGCTCCATTAGCTCGGCACTCTAACATCACTTCTTCACGTTTTAGTGGCCAATCATCGCCAAACTGTTTTTTACTCACTGTCGCCAATGGTGCAGCAACTGCAGTACTGAATGCTCCACTCAGTAATAATGCACAAACTAGTAATTTGGATTTCATCTAAAGTAACCTTGTCAAACGAGGGTTATATACATAGGAAGCTATTATACAGGTTGGTAGGTAGCAAAAATAGACACAGCAAGAATGGCGATAGTTCCTAGCAATAATTCAGCCCAACTATTCATAATCAAATAGCTGATACGCCCTTGCTGCTGAAGACGAGGAACCACCCAATAACGATTGGTTAGTGCTAACAATACCATCAATCCAACTAATACAATTTTTAGCCATAGCCATGATTGATATTCGGACAACACTGAGGAGAATGGCCAATCAGGCAATAAAATCACACTATTGATAATTCCCGTGACAAGGACGCAAATAACCGCCAGATGCCCTAATTGTGAGTAACGCTTCATTGAAATCACAATTTGCTGGTCTAATCCCGTTTTAAGTTTATCTTTACTGCGCAAGAATTGAATACAAATCAGAAATGGCCACAACCCGCCAAACCAATATGCACAACTAATCAGATGAATAAATTGGTTGATCTGGTGAAACACACCTAATCCCCCATCATGCATTGCAGCATGTCCAATTAATGCATGCAAACCAAGGATAATAATGGAAAAAATAAGGATAAGATAAAGCTTTAGCGTAATCGGGCGTATAAATAGCACCGCCAATAAGCCAACCGCACAGAGGATTTCCCAACGCCAGATTTGTCCAAACGTTGTGCCGAGTACACCTTGCCAAATAGTCATATCCAGCGCATCTTCCCAGCCATCGCCCATCAAACCTGATTGAGCAATCATCCAGCAAAATGTGGTAATAATCGTGATAACTGCGCTAAAGATAATACTTTTCTTCAGTGCAGTTTGTAACAATTCGCGAAATTGCCCGCGACAAACTATCACCGCAAACATTGACATTCCACACATCAACATTGCGGCGATAAAGTGAGCAAATCGTGTTAAGGTATAAAATGCTTCTAGTGACATATTATTTCACAGTGAAGCTATAGTTCCCTTTTGTTTTATGTCCATCAACAGAGACCACGCTCCATTGAACATCATATTTACCCGCAGCTAGCTTACTTTCGACAGGAATAATGACTTTGGTATTGTTGCTAGGATCTAAAGCAGCTTTACCTGTTTTGATAGTCTGTTTATTTTCATCGGTCACATTAACTTTAGTAAAGTTAACTTCAATGCCTTCAGAAAAATTCAGCGTGATTGCTTCAGGGGCTTGCTCTAGAGCGGCGCCCTCAGCGGGTAATTGATCTTTCAGATGGGCATGCGCGAAGGCTTGTTGAAATGACATTCCTAAGAACAGTACAGCGACCGCGCTTAATTTACGCCAAGATGATTTTATCTGGTTGATTGGCATAGTAACCTCTTAATTTGCAGGTGAATTTAGATATATTGCCAATCATTATACGGAAAATAATACTATGCGCAGCGATAAAAGCAGATTTTCTCATCCAGCTTGTGAACTTTGACACAAAACGAGAATAAAACTCACTCGCAAAAATAAAACAAGCGCCATTCATTACTGAGATGGCGCTTAAAACATAAAATAAGGAAATAGATTAAACGTGCGCTGCTGCCGCTAAACCTTTCAGATCTTTATCCAGTAAGAATAGAGATTTACCTGATTCACCCACCATGCCCAGTTTATCAAGCACAGATTTGAACAGTTTCTCTTCTTCATGCTGCTCTGCCACATACCATTGCAGGAAGTTAAATGTTGAATAATCTTGGGTCGTCATCGCCAAATTCGCTAACTTATTGATTTCTGAAGTAATCAACTGCTCATGCTCATAGGTTTTGTTGAATACATCAGCGATAGAGTCAAAATTTTCTGGTGGCGCAGCAATCGCACCTAAGCGAGGTAATGCACCTGTATCGCTAAGGTAATTAAATAAACGCTGCATATGTTCCATCTCTTCTTGCGAGTGTGCTTTTAAGAATGCAGCTGCGCCTTCAAAACCTTTATCGCTACACCAAGCACTCATCTGTAAGTACAGGTTGGCAGAGAAGAATTCAAGATTCAGTTGTTTATTTAGCGCTTCAATCATGTCAGCTTTTAACATAGTTCTACCTTAATGATGATGATTTTAAGAAGTTATACTGCACAGTAACATAATAAATGAATACATAAAACATTCTTTCCATAAAATTTAATTTATTGATTAACAATGATTTTTAGTAAAAATAACACGAATCAATCGCATTAGCTTTTCATTACCGTCATAATCCTAATTGACGACTATTATCGAGTTTAAATTTGATATTATTCATTGGTGATATCTTTATTTTATCAAGATTTTCTGTACTTCAATTGCTACAATTACGGCTGATGTTGTTAACTGTTAGGATTTAAAATGAGCCACAATCTTGCCATCCTCCCCAAAGACGAGATGGATAAAATCAACGTTGACCTTCTTGCTTCCGGTGTTGCCTTCAAGGAGCGCTATAATATTCCTATTATTCCTGAAGCCGTCGAACGTGAACAGCCAGAACATCTGCGGGATTACTTTCGGGAAAGACTGGTTTATTATCGCCAGTTATCGATGAATTTTGCTCGTATGCCATATGAGCCAAGAAATCGCTAAAACAAAAAAAGGAGAATTCAATTCTCCTTTTTCGTTCGCTAAACCTGCAAATTAATTGCTGGTGTTATACGTAATCGTGTCGTTTTTGCAATTGACTGTAACACGGTAGTGCAAATCAGATTTTGAGCCTCTGACCACTAAAGGAAGTATGTAACCCTCTTCAGTTTTAGTCACTTCATTGTCATTAATCCAAGCAACTGCTTTTTTACCTACCGCCGCTTTTTCATCTGACCAACGTGGTAATCTGTTGTTCATAAAGTCATTTTTAACTTGAGCTGCAATTTGTGGTTCAGTGAGATTACCACAACTCACAAATGCCGCAGCTTTACCTTCTTCCTTGTTAGCACTGAACGCAAACGAACTTAATACAAGCGCACAACCGCCTAAAACAACTGCCATTTTTTTATTAATATTCATACCATCCTCCGGCACCCACGAGATGTAGGTGAAATTGAGATCCATTTTACTCACCAAAACTGCATCAAGGTTAACAACGCCACGCATATATGCTGACGTTATCCATACAGTGTAGTTGCTAAAATAAAACCTATGAGCAAAATGACTTAACCGATATGAATTTATCAGAAATATTTTTAAATGTTAATAGTATGTTTACCGATTATTAATTTTCATCATCGAATCGAGCAACAATTTGCTCTTTATCTTGGTATTTTTCTCTGATTTCGTGCGCTACCAGCGCAATCGCCTCTCCACTACTCATGCCATCTGCCATCAATTGGTGAATACGCTCAACGGCTTCTTGTTGCTCTTCATGGGAAAGTGCTGGCATACCTGAAAACATCATCAACCTCTTTAAATTGTGGACTTATTTTATACATTAGGATTTTCAGCAAATTTTAACAGCTCTTACCTTAATAAGGTAAGATTATATGGTAATCTGGCATCATTCACTGTAGAACCCGATATTAATTGATTGATATGGCTATTAATAAAATACAACTTCCTTACAGCCCAAATGCGGCATTAGATTATTTTGCACCGTTATCACACCAACCGTGGGCAATGCTACTCCACTCAGGTCAGGCTGAGCACTCACACAATCGCTATGATATGATTGTCGCCGATCCGGTCGCAACCCTACTAACCCGTGGTCCTCAAACCGAAATTCAAATACAAAAACAACCCATACAATATTCGGAACAGGACCCTTTCGCCCTTTTACAACAGCAAATTGATCAATACCCCGAAGCAAAATGCATGGATGAGCACTTGCCATTCCAAGGTGGCGCTATGGGTATTTGGAGTTATGATCTCGGTCGCCGCATCGAAAAATTGCCTGAACTCGCCACAACTGAACTGAAGTTTCCTGATATGGCAGTCGGTATTTATTTATGGGGTTTAATTGTCGACCATCATGAACAATGTGTGACGTTGTTTAGTCATCAAGATGTCGAGCAGCGGTTAGCCTGGTTGCAGGCGCAGAAAACGTCACGTAAAGCGCCCTTTGCACTAACATCGCCGTGGCATGCCAACATGACTGAAGAGCAATACCATGAAAATATTGCCCGAATTCACCAATACTTACGCGAAGGTGATTGCTACCAAATCAACCTTGCACAGCGCTTTAAAGCTAAATATAAAGGTAATGAATGGGATGCTTTTCTAACGCTGAATCAACATAACCGCGCGCCATTCTCCTCGTTCATTCGCTTGCCTGATAATGCTATTATCAGCATTTCACCTGAACGCTTTATTCTATTAGAAAAAGGTGAGATTCAAACACGCCCCATTAAAGGAACATTACCTCGACTTGATTCTCCAGAAGAAGATCAGCTCCAAGCTGAAAAGTTAGCAAACTCATCGAAAGATCGTGCTGAAAACTTGATGATTGTAGACTTACTACGTAATGACATTGGACGCGTCGCAAAACCCGGTACTGTGCGCGTGCCTGAACTCTTTAAAGTAGAGCCATTCCCTGCCGTTCATCATCTTGTCAGCACGATTACGGCGACATTAGAGACTCAATACCAAGCTACCGATTTACTTCGCGCATGTTTCCCTGGCGGTTCAATTACGGGAGCACCCAAAATTCGTGCTATGCAGATTATTGAAGAGCTTGAACCGAATCGTCGACATGGATATTGTGGTGCAATAGGCTATATTAGTTTCTGTGGCAATATGGATACGAATATTACAATCCGTACCCTACTTACTGATAAAAAACAGATTTATTGCTGGGCAGGCGGTGGTATTGTTGCTGACAGTCAAGCTGATAAAGAGTATCAAGAGACCTTTGACAAATTGCGTTTAATTTTGCCAATACTAGGAAAACTGGATAACGATGACTGAGCTGAATAGCTTTATTAACCGTTTTCAATTGACACTTCCCCTCTCACGCCAACCCGCCACATCGGCGGGTAAAGCGGCTGCTGTGCTCTTGCCGATTATCAACAAATCCAATCCAACATTGTTACTAACTCAGCGCTCGCCTCTCTTGCGTTCTCATGCAGGGCAAGTCGCCTTCCCCGGTGGTTCACGTGACCCTGAAGATTCAAATTTAATTGCCACGGCGCTACGAGAAGCCTACGAAGAGGTCGCCATGCCGCCTGAAAAAGTGCAAGTTTTAGGGCAGCTCGCTCCGATTACCAGCATTGGCGGTTATCAAGTAACCCCGATTGTTGGACTCGTGCCCGATAATATTCGCTATCAAGCGAATCCAAGCGAGGTTTCGTCTATCTTTGAGATCCCGCTGTTTGATGCGCTATCTCTACAGAAACATAAATATGTGGATATCAATCGCTCTGGTCGTGAGAAACGTGTCTTTTTTTACTGGTATAACAACCATTTAGTTTGGGGTTTAACAGCATCCATCCTGCACCAACTTGCCTTACAGCTGGATTAATTTTCACAGCGAATAATCCTTTTATTCAATTATTTTTCCATTGCCTAAAATACAATTAGTGCTATTTATAACCAATCCACCTTATGTAACTACCTTATTTCAAAAAATACTTTAAACTTACTGGTTAACACTACGAAATAACAGTAAAGTAGCGCCCTTTAAAATAAATCACTATATCTTCATCTTTTGTTTAAGGAGTCCTGCGTGATAAGCGTTTTCGACATGTTTAAAGTGGGCATTGGCCCTTCAAGCTCTCATACAGTTGGTCCGATGAAAGCTGGGAAAGAATTTGTCGATGATTTGGTCAATAAGCAATTATTACCATCCGTCACCCGTGTCGCAGTAGACGTTTATGGCTCTTTATCCTTAACAGGTAAAGGTCACCATACCGATATCGCCATTATTATGGGTTTAGCAGGTAACCTTCCTGCTACCGTTGACATCGAATCAATCCCATCTTTTATCAAAAATGTGGAAGAAACAGAAAAGTTACCATTAGCAAATGGTACCCATACTGTTGAATTTCCACGTGAAGGTGGCATGAATTTCCGTCAAGATAACTTACCGTTACATGAAAACGGAATGACTATCCACGCCTTCGCTGGCGATAAAGAAATTTATACCAAAACCTACTATTCCATCGGTGGTGGTTTCATTGTTGATGAAGAGCATTTTGGTCAAACGGCATTAGACAGCAAACCCGTTTCTTATCCATTCAACTCGGCTGCTGAGTTACTGCTAAAATGTAAAGAATCAGGTTTGTCCATTTCCAGCTTGATGATGAAAAACGAGTTGGATTTACATCCACGTGAAGAAATTGATGCTTACTTTGCTGATGTATGGAAAACCATGCAAGCGTGTATTGAACGCGGTCTTAACACCGAAGGCATTCTACCGGGTCCACTGCGTGTACCACGCCGTGCGCCAGCACTTAACCGTTTAGTTACCTCTGCTAACAAACTGTCGAACGACCCCATGAACATCGTTGATTTGATCAACATGTATGCATTAGCCGTTAACGAAGAAAACGCAGCGGGTGGGCGCGTCGTGACTGCACCAACTAATGGTGCTTGCGGTATTGTTCCAGCAGTGCTGGCTTACTATAACCACAGTATTGAACCTGTCACCCCTGAACTGTATTTGCGTTATTTCTTAGCCTCCGGTGCAATTGGTATTCTCTACAAAATGAATGCTTCTATCTCCGGCGCTGAAGTCGGTTGCCAAGGTGAAGTTGGTGTGGCGTGTTCTATGGCAGCAGCTGGTCTCGCCGAATTATTTGGCGCAAGCCCAGAGCAAGTGTGTATTGCTGCCGAAATTGGTATGGAACATAATTTAGGTTTAACCTGTGATCCTGTTGCAGGACAAGTTCAAGTACCTTGTATCGAACGTAATGCCATCGCTTCTGTTAAAGCTGTTAACGCAGCACGAATGGCTTTACGCCGAACCAGCGAACCTCGCGTTTCACTGGATAAAGTCATCGAAACTATGTACGAAACCGGTAAAGATATGAATGCGAAGTACCGTGAAACCTCTCGCGGTGGTTTAGCAATCAAAGTCCAATGTGATTAATTATTAGTACGTAGACCCTCCCTCTTCATGGCGTATTATGCATCATGAAGAGGGAAATTTTTCCTCACTTTACCTCCCCCTTATTTAATTTATTTAATTAAGTTAATTGCCCTTACGACTCCCTACCACCATTCTGTCTCTCTCTATCAGCTTTGCTCGTTTCAGCTTTCGATTTTTATCGTTTATGGTTGTTTTGCTTTGTCTGTTTTTATCGCCTTTTTTCTTATTTTTGAATCTATACTTTCGTCCTTTTATTACTGAAGATTCTATCCCTCAGACTAAATTTGCTCACTATTCATTCAATTCTAACAATTACCCTCTAAAAAAGTCTCTTTTTTGTTACCGATAACAAAGCAATGTATCACTGGCTGAACAAAATAAAGATTTATTATCTGAATAATATTATATTTTCAGATTTATAGGTTTATTTATTAGTAATATTTGGATCGGTTTTTATTTTTCTGACGCGAAACAAGTTTTTTAGATTAATCCTAGTGATATGATTGGACTGACCATTCAGCTAATAATTGCACTTAACTAATTATTAGCTAGCCACTTAGTTTGAATTTATTCAGCTACTATTTAAGGTGCAGGGGAAACACATAGAGAAGAAGTTCGGTTTCTAACTTCTATTCTATCGTCAATGATGTTTCGATTTATCTGTTAAGAGGGAAAAATAGTGAGTATAGCTATTATGATTGGTACCCACGGAGTTGCTGCCGAACAGCTACTCCGAACCACCGAGATGTTAATAGGCGAGCAAGAAAACGTCTCGTTTATTGACTTTGTCCCTGGGGAAAATGCTGACACGCTATTCGATAAATACACACAAAAGCTGACCACTCTTGATACCTCAGCTGGTGTGCTATTTCTTGTTGATACGTGGGGAGGTAGTCCATTTAATGCTGCTACACGCATTGCCAATGAGCATGACAATTACGAAATCATTACAGGCGTAAATGTCCCAATGCTCGTCGAGACCTTCATGTGCCGCGATGATAACCCATCCATGGATGAGCTGATCACTGTCGCACTCGAAACAGGTCGCGGTGGCATCCGTCCATTCAAGTTTAAAGAAGTTGTTGCAGAAGCACCCGCACCTAAAGCCGTCAACACACCTGCTCCACAACCTGTTATTGCCGGTCCAGGTGAACATATGATCATTGCTTTAGCCCGTGTTGATGACCGTTTAATCCACGGTCAAGTCGCGACGCGCTGGACCAAAGAGATGCGAGTTAAACGCATTATCGTGGTCAGTGACGAAGTGGCAAAAGACACTGTACGTTCCACGCTACTGAAGCAAGTTGCCCCTCCTGGTGTCACCGCCCACGTTGTTGACGTAGATAAATGTGTCCGCGTTTACAACAACCCGAAATACTCGGGTGAGCGTGTCATGCTGTTATTTACTAATCCAACAGACGTACAACGCATTGTTGAACAAGGCGTTGAAATTGACTCGGTCAATATCGGTGGAATGGCTTATACCGAAGGAAAAACCATGGTCACCAATGCCGTATCAATTAACCAAAAAGATATCGATGCATTTAAGTATTTGAATGACAAAAATATTGAGTTAGAAGTCCGTAAAGTTGCTTCAGACAGTAAAGTCCACATGATGGATTTAATTAATAAACTCAAAAAATAATGTTTTAGAAATTAGTTCATATTGAACCGTTACTCAAAAACAGTCTTAAAAACTTGTTGGTTACAGGAGATTAAACAATGGAACTTACCGTTGTTCAAATAGTAATGGTCTTCGTTGTGGCTTGTATCGCCGGTATGGGATCAATCCTCGATGAATTCCAGTTCCACCGCCCTCTCATTGCCTGTACGCTTATTGGTATTGTTCTGGGTGATATGAAAACCGGTATTATTATCGGTGGTACGCTGGAAATGATCGCGTTAGGTTGGATGAACATCGGTGCGGCGGTTGCCCCTGATGCAGCATTAGCCTCCATCATTTCAACCATTCTGGTTATCGCAGGTGGTCAAAGCATCGGCGCGGGTATTGCAATCGCGATACCATTAGCTGCTGCGGGTCAAGTCCTCACCATTATTGTACGTACAGTTACTGTTGCATTCCAACATGCTGCTGACCGTGCCGCGCTCAATGGTAATTTATCCGCGATTGGCTTTATTCATATTTCTGCATTATTACTTCAAGCAATGCGTATCGCCATTCCGGCTCTCATTGTTGCTGTCTCAGTCGGGACATCAGAAGTACAACAGATGCTGGATTCCATCCCTCAGGTTGTTACTGACGGTCTGAATATTGCGGGTGGTATGATTGTTGTTGTGGGTTATGCGATGGTTATTAACATGATGCGCGCTGGCTACCTCATGCCGTTCTTCTATTTAGGTTTCGTCACTGCAGCATTCACTAACTTTAACCTTGTTGCGCTTGGTGTGATTGGAACTGTGATGGCTATCCTATATATCCAACTCAGCCCTAAATACAACAAATCTCAGGTTGTTGTCACACAAAACAGCAATAACAACCTCGACAATGAGCTGGACTAGGAGGAATGCAATAATGGTCGATATCACAAAACCAACCGAAAAGCGGTTAACTCAAAGCGATATTCGCGGCGTATTTCTACGCTCTAACTTATTACAAGGTTCATGGAACTTTGAACGTATGCAAGCCTTAGGCTTTTGCTATTCAATGGTTCCTGTTATTCGTCGTTTGTATCCAGACAACAATGATGATCGTAAACAAGCGATTAAACGTCACCTAGAGTTTTTTAATACTCATCCTTACGTTGCCGCGCCTATTTTAGGTGTCACAATGGCGATGGAAGAAGAACGCGCTAACGGTGCAGATATCGATGACGGTGCTATCAACGGTATTAAAGTCGGTTTGATGGGACCATTAGCGGGTGTCGGTGACCCTATTTTCTGGGGAACCGTGCGTCCCGTGTTTGCTGCATTGGGTGCGGGTATCGCAATGACAGGTAGCCTATTAGGGCCGCTGCTATTCTTTGTTCTTTTTAACTTAGTCCGTTTGCTGACACTTTACTATGGTGTTGCCTATGGCTATAAAAAAGGGATTGATATCGTTCAGGATATTGGTGGTGGGTTCCTGCAAAAACTGACAGAGGGGGCGTCAATTCTCGGTCTGTTCGTTATGGGGGCATTGGTCAATAAATGGACTCATGTCAATATTCCACTCGAAGTTTCGCGGATCAAAAACCAAACTACAGGTGTTGAAGACATCACTACCGTTCAGATGATCCTTGACCAATTAATGCCTGGTTTGGTGCCTCTGTTACTTACCTTCGCCTGTATGTGGCTGTTACGCCGTAAAGTGAACGCTTTATGGATTATTATCGGCTTCTTCGGTTTAGGTATCCTTGGTGCTTGGTTAAACTTCTTAGCGCCATAATTTCTATTCAATATCAAGAAAGGGAGGTTGCAGCCTCCCTTTTTTACTTTTAAGCTTGATAGCTCGTCCACTTAGTCATGGGTACTCAAATGACCTTAAATGATGCAATTTTAGCCATTATCATTTTGATCATGCTTGTATACGCAATCTATGATGAATTTATCCAAGGAATTCTGAAGGGCAAAACTCTATTAAAAGTTAACTTAAAACGTAAACACAGAGCCGATGCCATCATTTTTATTGTTCTCATTTGCATCGTCATTTATACAAACATTGCTCGACATGGTAATTTATTAACCACTTATTTATTAATGATTACTATTTTTATGGCTATTC